>JAULVY010000155.1:1253-8326 GCA_032110825.1 Chitinophagaceae bacterium
GCAGACGATTATGGGATAAAATTATTTCAAATCTACTGCTGAACCGGAAGGAACTGCTAAAACGATTTCGGCCTATTGAAACAAGATTCATTACTAAACTTATCCTAACTTAACGAACAAATCTCCGATTATGCGTTTTCCCATCTTGTTTTCAATTTGTATGTATATCGTTCAATTTGGATTTGCTCAAGATCAAATTCAAACAAGTGTATACGGGTGGAATCCTAGTGAAACGATGTTTAAAGGTGCCGGCGCTGTACTATCGAATCAAGAGCTAAAAGGTCATGTTTTACGTGGAGGTAAAAAATTAAAATTCAATTCAGGCGTAAATGGACCAGAATTGTTTTTTATAGTCAAAGAAGGTCCTGTTCGTGTTCATCTGAATGGAGCACATCATGATTTGGATAAAGGGTCAGTTGTTTTTGTGTTATCAGGAGATGAAGTGGTTTTTCAGAATACACGAAAAGATGAAATTGAGTTTTATGAAATGCAGATGGATGCAAGCAGCCGAGATGTATCACGCGGGAAAGGTGCGGGCGGATCTTTTGTCATCAACTGGTATGATATGGTATTCAAACCTCATGATCGCGGAGGCGTTCGGCAATTGTTTGATCGGAAAACGATCACGATGAATAGGTTTGATATTCACATTACCTCTTTAAATCCTGGATTGAAAAGTCACGAACCGCATACCCATAAAAACGAAGAGATTATTTTGATGGTGGATGGCGATGGAGAAATGGTTCTGGGTAATGAGCGCCAACGAATTACAACCGGTGGTGCAGCATGGGTGGAATCCAATATCCCGCATAACATTACGAATATGGGGAAAAGGCCTGCAGTATATTTTGCAATCCAGTGGAATTAACCTCCGTCTTCAATTTAAAATTTTATTACATGAAAAAATATTTAGTATTTCTGGGTTTGATGATTTCTTTTCTTGCCGATGCTCAGCCGGTTCGCATGGCTGTTGCAGGGATTTCTCATGGGCATAACTCTTGGATTCTTGGACGAAAAAATGATGAGCATGTTGTTTTGGTCGGGATTTATGAGTCGAATCGAGATTTAGCGAAGAAAATGATGGTGCGCTATAAACTGGATTCCAGCTTATTTTTTACTGATCTCAACACCATGCTAAAACAGGTAAAACCTGAGGGCGTTCTTGCCTTTGGAACAACCTTGCAACACCTGTCGGTTGTGGAAGCTTGCGCGCCCAAAGGAATTCATGTAATGGTTGAAAAGCCGTTGGCAACAACCTTGGCAGATGCTCAACGCATGGAGGCTTTATCAAAACAATATGGAACCTTGGTATTAACCAACTATGAAACCTCTTGGTATCCTACAACGGATAAGTCGTTTGCATTAACACGCGATACATCATTCATGGGAAAAATCAGAAAAGTAGTTGTGCATGATGGTCATGAGGGACCAAAAGAAATTGGAGTCTCCAAAGAATTTTTCGATTGGCTTACCGACCCGGTGCAAAATGGTGGAGGTGCATTGATGGATTTTGGATGTTATGGTGCTAATCTGATGACGCTATTGATGAATGGTGAAATGCCTAAGTCGGTAACCGCCGTCACCTCTCAATTTAAACCGCATATATATCCTAAGGTAGATGACGAAGCTACTATTGTGTTGGGGTATACATCTGCACAATGTATTATTCAAGCATCCTGGAACTGGCCATTTGCAAGAAAAGATATGGCCATATATGGAGAAACCGGATATATCATCACCAAGGATAACAATTCAATGAAAGCAAAACCTAGAACAGGTTCTGAAGTGGAATATCGACTTACTCCACAAGAAACAAATACCTATACCAGTCCATTTTTATATTTCGCAGATGTTATTCGTAAGAAGATAAGCGTTCCTTCTTTTGGTGCGTATTCTATGGAAAACAATGTATTGGTAGTGAAGATTCTTGAGGCAGCAAGGCAATCAGCTCAACAAGGGCGAATGATAGAACTTTATTAGTAATCTGGCTATGGGGATTATTATGCGTAATAATGTGTAGTCGTATTTTATTTCTGAAGACGAAGCTAGTCCAGCGATCTATTTAAAAAATGTATAAACGGAACCAATACCTTGAAATGGTTCACAATTTTTTTCTTGATATCCTGTTGCGTTAATTCTTGATCTGTTAATGGGGTACTAACCGTAAAACTTTTTAGCTTGAGCCATTCAATACCCGGGTGATCGGCTTCGAAACCTTGTGGGGGTCTGGACAAACTGTATTCGGTGTCTAATTCTCTAAACTTCAATTTGAAATCACGTTTGTTGATTATTCCTTTAAATTCATCTAGGCAATAATCAATTTCCGTTCTAATTTTTTTTAGATCCTGGGCTTCCGGCATCCAATAGCCACCTGCTACAAACGAGGCTCCGGGTTCAATGTGGAGATAGTATCCTGCGCAGGCAATGGTTTTACCCCCTTTACTGAAATAAGATCCGAAATTGGTTTTATAAGGGTCTTTGTTTTTACTGAAACGAATGTCCCTGTTGATTCGGAACATGCATTTCTTAGCTTCTAAATCTGAAAGTGTGGGATCAATTTTTTTTAATTCTTGCAGGATTGATTCAACGAGGAGAAAATATTCGGAGCGGCACGCTTCGTAGGTTGTACGATTGGCATCAAACCAGGCTTTGCTGTTATTTTTCTTCAGCGATTTTAGAAATTTCAGGATTTGAGGGCTAAGCATGGCGGAATTCGAGATTATTCAAATTCAAGCTCATTGGTATAGCTATCCCAGTCCATATGGATTGATATTGAATCCATTACCGGATTTTTGCCGTTTTGATGAAGGGGGTGCATTGTAATCGTTTTCTATAAAACGATTTGCACGCATTATTTGTTCAACAAGAAGTCTTATTTCAGATCAATTTTAGGTTTACTGGATCCCAGTGTATGGGTTTTTTCTGTTCAGCGCTGAGGTTGCAGGCAATGGAAGGGGCTGCCGCTCGGAGTCCAAAGGTTGCATCTTCTATGATGGGAGATCCTGTTCGGATTCCATTGAAAAAAACAGCCAAATGGTCTAGTCGATCGTCGTATCCTTTTGCAGGTTCAAAGCTTTTTTCTTCTCCCATTTCATAGCCGCCTAAATCATTCCCGTATTCAGAACTGTACCATTTTTTGAATTCTTCTTTTTGTTTAGATGAAAAACTTTCAAAGGAGTCATATCCGCCATAACCTGGAGCAGCCTTTCTTTTCAGTGTTCTCACCTTGAATTCATTCCATCCAATATCAATGTATCCTTCTGTTCCGATGAGTTTAATCCCAAATCCACCTTTTCCTTCGCCATCGGTGAGGTTCACACGCGTTGAAACTTGAAATGCTTTGTGTTGGTTGGTAGCGGGGTAATTCATCAATGCGTTTACGATGTCGTAAGCGTCTCTTCCATCTTTCCAAAGTTTGAGATCAGCGAGACTGAATATAGTGTTGGGACCGATGGATTCGGTAATGACATGAATGCCGGTAAGCAAGTGTACAATCAAATCCCCTGCAGCTCCTGTTCCATAATCTTTGTAGTTTCTCCAACGGAAAAAACGCACGGGGTCAAAAGGGACTTTTGGAGCAGATCCAAGGAAGCTATCGAAATCTACTGTTTGAGGTGATGCATCTCTGGGTATGGAGTATTGCCATGCTCCGCGTGAGTCTGTTCTGTCGCAAAATGCTTGAATGAATGTCAATTCACCAATCGTTCCTGATTTGAGAATTTTTTTTGCTTCTAAAATGGCAACTGAGCTGGCACGTTGACTTCCTACTTGAAAAACTTTTCCGGTTTCTTTTTGTGTTTGGATGATAGCGTGACCTTCATCAATTTTTTGAACCATGGGTTTTTCGCAGTAAACGTGTTTCCCTGCTTTCATGGCATCGATGGCAATGCGTTGATGCCAGTGATCGGGTGTACAAATCAATACAGCATCAATATCTTTTCTATTCAGCAATTCTCTATAGTCTTTGGTGGTGAATAAATCTTTCCCCCATTTCTCTTTTGCTGCTTCTATTCTTCCAGAATAGAGATCGCAAGCAGCTGTAAGTTTTACACCGGGAATTTTCAATGCTGTATCGGTATCAAAATGTCCGATAATACCCGCACCAATGAGTCCGATATTGATTGTATCGTTAGAAGCGACTTTGATTTTACTTTCAATCCGTGTAGAATTTGAATTTGATGCAAGGGCATTTGAGCTTCCTGCCAGTGCAAAGGCAGAAGTACCGATCTTTTGTATAAAATTTCGTCTGTTATTTTTCATACTTGAATTTATATCCATTCAACGACATAATTCTAATTAATTTTAAGCGAATTATGATGATTTCTTGAAATCTGTAGTATGAAATTGAAATTTCCAATACCATTTATTATCGTTTTTTTATCCTGTCAGTCGGGGTATAAAAATGAGTCAATCGAAACCACCCAACACGAAAGCGAAGTTTCAATGCAAAAATCCCAATCGCTCTCTTGCAGCATGGGATTTATTGGAAACGATAGCGCGGCTTATGTTGCTGGGGGAGGTGCTGAATTTGATTCAACCATACTATTTTCAACACCACAGGTTTCAACTCCAAAGGGAATGAAACTTATTCCCGGGGGAGAATTCAGCATGGGTGGTGTAGATCCCATACAGATGCAAGACGGCGGTAAAGAATCCATGAATGACACAAGGCCTATCCATCGTGTAAAGGTTAGTCCCTTTTTCATGGACGAAACCGAAGTAAGCAATGCTCAATTTGCAGCATTTGTGAAAGCAACCGGGTATATTACTCTTGCAGAAAAAAAACCGAGTAGAGAAGAATTTCCAACTGTACCTGAAGAGGATCTTATAGCAGGATCCATTGTATTCACTCCCCCTGCTTCTAGAGTTGTATTGGATGATTATCTCCAATGGTGGAAATATGAGCAAGGGGCTGATTGGAAACATCCGTTGGGAAAAGGAAGTTCTATTGAAGGAAAAGAAAATTATCCTGTAGTACATATTGCTTGGGAAGATGCTGCTGCTTATGCCAAGTGGGCTGGTAAACGGTTACCCACGGAAGCTGAATGGGAGTTTGCTGCACGTGGGGGGCAGGCTGGCGATGTATATGCATGGGGGAATACGTTTAAAAAAGATGGAGCTCACATGGCCAATACATTCCAAGGCTCTTTTCCCAATTACGATAGTGGTGACGATGGATTCAGGGGGGTAGCACCAGTGAAGCGTTTCAAGCCCAATGCATTTGGACTTTATGATATCACCGGTAATGTTTGGGAATGGTGTAGCGATTGGTATCGGGCGGATTATTATTCTTCTCTCAAGGCTATGGGTATTTCTGAAAATCCTCAAGGTCCTTCTGAAGCAAACGATCCCTTGGAGCCTGGAGTTCCTAAAAAAGTTCATCGCGGGGGTTCATTTCTTTGTACCGATCAATATTGTACTCGGTATATGGTTGGAACTAGGGGGAAGGGCGATTGGCGTTCGCCTGCAAACCATATTGGGTTCAGGTGCGCTAAGGATCTACAGTAGTCGCCTTAGCCAAATTTTATTGGTAAATTTGCAGTCCCTTCCCCATGCTTCAGGAAAATTTAAATAAACTGGCATCTGTATTAGATGGTGAGTTCTACTCAGATCATACCATGCGAACGCTTTATGCAACGGATGCATCTGCGTACCGCGAGATGCCGCTTGCCGTTGCGATTCCTAAGCATGTTGACGATATCCGAAAATTGATTGCATTTGCCAACCAGCATAAGACATCTTTGATACCTCGAGCAGCAGGTACTTCATTAGCAGGACAAGTTGTAGGATCTGGAATTGTAGTAGATGTATCTAAATACATGAATCAGATTCTTGAATTCAATGCAGAAGAGCATTGGATTCGAGTTGAACCAGGCGTGATACGCGATGAATTGAATTATTTTCTGAAACCACATGGGATGTACTTTGGTCCGGAGACCTCCACTGCAAACCGTGCCATGATTGGTGGTATGGTTGGAAATAATTCTTGTGGCTCTAACTCCGTTGTATATAAAAGCACACGCGAACATTTATTAGAGGTTAAGGCATTGTTGAGTGATGGATCCGATGCTGTTTTTCATGCTTTATCTATTGATGAATTTCATGAGAAGTGCGAATTGAAAACGTTAGAAGGGAATATTTACCGCACAGTTCGTTCTTTACTTAGCAACTACGATAACCAGCAAGAGATTCGCAGAGAGTTTCCGAAGAAAACAATTGACAGAAGAAATACTGGATATGCTGTTGATTTGATGATTGAAACAGAACCGTTTTCAGCTGGTGGATCGCCTTTTAATTTTTGCAATCTCATTGCTGGTTCAGAGGGTACGTTGGCGTTCATCACGGAAATTAAATTGAATGTAGTTCCTCTTCCACCCAAAGAAGTTGGATTGATGTGCGTGCATTTTCATACGATTGATGAATCTCTTCGTGCCAATTTGATTGGCTTGAAATATGGTCCTACCGCAAGTGAGCTGATCGATCATTATATTTTAGAATGCACGAAAGAAAACAAGGAGCAGCTGAAAAATCGTTTTTTTGTTCAAGGTGATCCAGGAGCTATTCTTGTTATTGAGTTTTCAAAAAATACTCGAGAGGAAATTCTTGAAATCACAACCCAAGTGGAAGAGGAGATGAAAGCTGCTGGGTTGGGCTATCATTTTCCTGTATTGTTTGGTGAGGATACCAAAAAGATCTGGACCTTACGAAAGGCGGGATTGGGTTTGTTGAGTAATCTACCAGGAGATGAAAAAGCAGTTCCGGTAATTGAGGATACAGCAGTTGATGTTCATGATTTACCAGAGTATATTCGGGAGTTTAATGAAATTTTGCAGAAGCATGGACTTTATTCTGTTCATTATGCTCATGCTGGATCAGGAGAGTTGCATTTGCGCCCCATCATCAATTTAAAAACAGAAGAAGGAAACAGGTTGTTTCGCGTGATCGCTGAAGAAGTAGCTACGTTGGTAAAAAAATACAAGGGATCCTTGAGTGGTGAGCATGGTGATGGTCGACTTCGCGGAGAGTTCATTCAACAAATGATTGGTGCGAAGAACTATTCTTTGTTGAAGCAA
>JAULVY010000156.1:0-22730 GCA_032110825.1 Chitinophagaceae bacterium
ATATGCAAAGGAGCAATCCGCACAGAGCATGCTTAAAATCTTAGGATATATCTAGAACGAAAAGGCAGTAACAAGCTGGTTTTAATTGATTTTTAGCTTGTATTTCTTGTTGACTTTCGGATTATTAAAATACTGCTCAGCGTCTTCTTGGGAATACCTTGGATCAAATTCCACCAAGGGGAGGTCAACCAATTGCAGCTGTGCCTGTTTGAGTTCGTCTCTCAACTTTTTCGTTTTTGGAAGAATTTCTGGATCACGATCTCCCACCAACAAATTTTCAGTCAACATGTAGTCGAGTCGCTTTATCGTAGCCCTTACCTGTGAAGCTGTATTTTGCTCCTGCACTTTATTTGGAGCTACAGCTTCTTTTACAGGAACCAGTGTAAGGCCAACACTCGGCAATACTTTACCTACGTTTTTAGCTGAATTGGATTCAGCAGCAGTTGAAAGAATGGTGCCCATAAAGGCAGTTGTGGAGCCTGTAATGTCAAATCCGGTTCGCGTTGATTTGTTGGATTTTATATTGCTGCTAACAACATAAAAGGTGAGTTTTAAATTGGTTATATACCTTCTCACTTCATTGCTAACTTGTTGATGTTCAAGGTTTTTTTGAGTATAATTGATGCCCGACTTTATCAAGAGACGGATCGATGCGGTATCGCGGTTTCTAAATTTATCTGAACCGATAAATTGAAGCAAAAGGGTTTTTTGCTTGGTTGTATCGTTGTCTCGGATGAAATCATATGGAATCATCCAGGCAAATTCATCATTGCACTTTGAAACAGTCTTGAAATTACTAATGGGCTCATTGGTAACAATCGTAATCTGATCTAAGGGGAAGCTGCCTTCTTCACATTGCACCCTAAAGCGAACAGAATCTCCTTCTTCAAAATAAAGGATGTTGCCAACGGTGGGTTTGAGCTTGGTAACTGTAACCTCAGTGCTGTAAAAAAGAATGGTGAAACTGGATTCGTATTTTTCTTTGGCATCACGAAGGTTCTGCACTCCAATTTCAACCTTATACGGGATATCGTATTTTAACTTGCCGCTTTTGAAAAAAGATTTATCCGCTTTGAAGTAAAGAAGTCCCGTTGCACGGTCAATTTTTACGCCCACAGGAGAATTATTCAAGTACCAATAGTAGTGTTCAGCAGGTTTATTGATTTGCAGGTCGTAAATCAGCGTAGAATCAACTTGAATGGTAAAATAGGGGTTTAGGTTGATAATTCTCAAAACAGTATCCGTTTCCACTTGAGGAATAGAAGGAACAGTATCTAGCCGAACAGGAATGGTATCTTTATTGGTTTCCTGAGAACTGGCGTTAAGAGAAGCGAGGAGAAAAAAGAGGCAATACAGGACTTTCAACGCTAATTTTGTTTTAAGCTAAATTAAATCAAAACAGCCAATTGCGTAACTTTGCAAAAAATCTTAACATTATGTATCCAGCAGAAATTGTAATACCCATGAAAGAGGAATTAACAGAAAGCGGTTTTGAAGAGCTTCTATCATCATCGGATGTAGACGCTATGGTTTCAGATAAAGGCACCACCTTAGTAGTTGTAAACTCCGTATGCGGATGTTCTGCAGGAAGTGCAAGACCTGGAGTGTTGATGTCCATACACAATGCAAAACAGAAACCGGATCACCTAACAACTACGTTTGCAGGTTTTGATCTTGATGCAGTTAAGCGTTTGCGCGAATACTTGTTGCCATATCCACCGTCTTCTCCCGCAGTAGCACTTTTCAAAGATGGCAAATTGGTTCACATGATTGAGCGTCACCAAATCGAGGGCAGACCTGCTCAACTCATTGCCCAAAACCTGATAGCAGCATACGAAGAGTATTGCAATTGATTTCATGTATCCTAATCTTTACTTTTTTCTAAAAGATGCTTTGGGAATTGACCCTCCTGAATTTACCAGGTTTGTCAATTCCTTTGGTTTTTTAGTGGCCATTGCTTTTATCGTTTCTGGCTATGTTCTTGGTTTGGAATTGAAGAGAAAGGAAAAAGAGGGTTTGCTAAAAGCTACAGAAGAAAAAATAATCGTTGGGAAGCCGGCCTCCGCAGCTGAATTGATACTTAATTTTCTGATTGGGTTTGTAGTTGGATATAAAATCATCGGCATTTTCTTTAGTTCCGAAGGCATCAATCCCCAAGCGTATGTGTTTTCATCAGAGGGTTCTTTGCCAGGTGGTGTTCTTCTGGGAGGACTTTTTCTTTTTCTAAAGTACTACGAGAAAAAAAAGCAAGCGCTGCCCAAACCGGAAGAAAAAAAAGTATCCATTTGGCCTCATCAGCGAGTGAGCGACATTACCGTGTATGCTGCACTTGGAGGTTTTTTGGGTGCGAAAATTTTCGACAATCTCGAAAATTGGGATCGGTTTATTCAAGATCCAATTGGGAATTTACTTTCACCAAGCGGGCTAACTTTTTATGGTGGATTATTCGTAGCTACCGCTATTATTTTAAATTTTGCTAGATCAAAAAAAATTGGAATCCGATACTTGGTTGATGCAGCCGCTCCGGCATTAATGATTGGCTATGCCATTGGAAGGATGGGATGCCATGTATCAGGCGACGGTGATTGGGGTATATTTAATAGCGCCTACAGAATCGATAGTGAAAATCAATTGGTAGCATCTTCCCCTGATAATTTCCTCATGGAAGTGGCCAAACATCCTGATTTTGCTCAGCAACTTCTGACTGAGTATGGTACCATGGAAAATATTCCCCATGCTAGTTTCAACGGAATTTCTTTTCTCCCCAATTGGCTTTGGGCGTATCACTATCCCCACAATGTAAATGAAGCTGGATCTGCGATCTCGGGCTGCAGTGGGGACTATTGTTTTCAACTTTCCCCTCCGGTTTTCCCAACACCTCTGTACGAAATCATTGCTTGCCTTATCCTATTTGTTGTTTTGTGGAAGATGAGGTGGAGGGTAAAAGTACCCGGACAACTTTTTGCACTTTATTTAATTTTCAATGGAATTGAACGATTCTTGGTTGAAAAGATCAGAGTAAATTCAACGTATTCTATTTTGGGTTTTCATCCCACCCAAGCAGAATTGATATCGACTGGACTTATAATTTTCGGAGTTTGGCTTTGGATCAATTCTAAAAATAAGTATCTTAAATCGACATAGTTAAACAGTATACCATGCCATCCTTTGATATTTTAAGCAAAGTTGATCCTCAGCTCCTTGACAATGCAGTCAACGTTACCAAAAAAGAAATCACCAACCGATTTGATTTCAAAGATTCTACCGTAGGAATTGATCTGAATAAAAAGGATATGAAGATTCAATTAGAGACTGATGATGATATGAAAATGAGGCAATTGGTCGAGGTTCTAATCAACCGGGCAAACAAGCAGGGGATATCTCCACATGCGTTTGACCTATCCAAAAAAGCGTATCCTAGTGGAAAAACGATCAAACAGGAAGTGGAAGTGAAAAATGGACTGAAACAAGAGGATGCAAAGAAAATCACTAAAATGATCAAAGATTCTGGTCAGAAAGTTCAAACCCAAATCATGGACGATCTGATACGAGTTACAGGCAAAAAAATCGATGATCTTCAATCCGTTATACAACTATTGCGCCAGGCAGACCTAGACCTTCCCCTCCAGTTTGAGAACATGAGAGCCTGATTGAAATATCACTTGGGGAAAACCATAAATTTTACTAAATTTGCACACTTATTAATTGCCATGGCCAAATCCATGCAGCCTAAAAATCATTAAAATGAAACAAGGTATCCATCCAGAAGATTACAGATTTGTGATTTTCAAAGACATGAGTAACGGAACAACTTTTTTAACCCGTTCAACAGCTCTTTCAAAAGAGACTGGAAAATGGGAAGACGGAAACGAGTACCCATTGATCAAACTTGAGATTTCAAACACCTCCCATCCCTTTTTTACCGGTCAAAATATATTGGTTGATACGGCTGGAAGAATTGACAAGTTTAAAAAGAAATACGCAAAGAAATAAGATCAAACCCTCCAAAAGGAGGGTTTTCTTTTACTTCCATCACAGAAATCAACTCTGATTTATGTTCACGTTGCATTTCAGAGAAAAAGAACTCAATCACCATTTTCTTCCACTAACGTATACACGCAATTTCAGTTCTCTGATTTGTGGTGCGCTTACTATTGAAAAAAGATGGGCATTACTTGCGAAGAAGAATGGGAGTGAGTTTCGTTTTGTTGATAATGAAAAAGATGCATTCTTCAGTATCGATGCCGCATGTATTCCTCAATCCAACTTCAATTGGAAACGTTTTCTGACAGATCCCAAGCAAGAATGTACTTCTTATGATCGTATCGAAAGACCCTGGGATATCATTCAGCTGAATTCTTCGGTATTAGAATCCGACATTACTCTTTTATCTTTTTTTGACACCTACAAAAACTTACATCCCGCTGTCAATTGCAGCGGAAAACATCCTTTGTATATTCACCCCAACGCTAGAATCGAATCTTGTTTAATTCAAACAGATGATGGCCCTGTTATGATTGATGATGGTGCATTCGTGATGCAGGGAGCTATGCTAAGAGGTCCACTTTACATTGGAAAACAAGCTGTAGTAAAAATGGGAGCCACGTTATATGCTGGAACTTCCATTGGACATCAATGCGTTGTTGGAGGCGAAATTAAAAATTCAATATTTTATCCATACTCCAATAAGGCTCATCATGGTTATATAGGTGACAGCATCATTGGTTCCTGGTGTAATTTGGGTGCAGGAACAACCTGCTCAAATTTAAAAAATACAGTCGGAAAAATTAAAGTATGGGACATTCATACAAACTCCTTCAAGCTATCCATTGAAAAGATGGGTATCCTCATGGGAGATCATGTTCGAACAGCCGTTCATACCAGTTTCAACAGTGGCACTGTAATTGGATCCTTTGCAAATATTTTTGAGCTGCAAGGACTTTCCCCTAAATACATACCTTCATTTTCATGGGGAGGTAATCAGAATCGAATGTATACGCTAGATAAACTAATTGAAGATACCGGGAGGTGGATGAATTTAAAGAACATAGTTATGGATGAGCAGGATAAGGAACAAATAGTAACATTGTATAATCAATTAAACCAAGCATGAGAAAACAAATTGCCGCGGCAAACTGGAAAATGAATAATTCCATTCAGGAAGGAAAAAGCCTTTTAGAGTCTATTCTTCAGGGCAACAGTATTCTTAAAGATAATCAACAAGTTCTTTTCGCTGTTCCTTCTCTCTATTTGTCGATTTTACAAGAAATGGTAAATACAAAACAAGGCTTTGCATTGGCAGCACAGAATTGTCACCATAAACCATCTGGGGCCTTTACAGGCGAAGTGTCTGCAGCTATGTTGAATTCCATTGGAATTCATTACTGTGTAATTGGACATAGCGAACGAAGAGAATATTTTGCTGAAACATCCGCTCAGCTTGCTGAAAAAATCAATCTTTGTTTATCTAACAACATAACACCCGTATTTTGCTGTGGAGAGCCGTTATCCATTCGTGAAGAAGGAATTCAAAACGAGTATGTAGCTCAACAGCTCAAAGAATCCTTGTATCATTTAGATGCCGAATCCTTTCAAAAAATCATCATTGCTTATGAACCGATCTGGGCAATTGGTACAGGTAAAACAGCTAGTTCTGAGCAAGCACAAGAAATGCATGGGCATATTCGGAGCGAATTAGAAAGAAAATACGGCAAATCAATTGCCGATTCCATCTCTATTTTATACGGTGGAAGTGTGAAAGGCAACAATGCTCTGGAATTATTTTCTCAGCCAGATGTTGATGGTGGATTGGTAGGAGGGGCCTCCTTGAATGCGAATGAGTTTATTCAGATCATTCAAGCCCTAAAGTGAGTGAAATTAAACCTTCAATTTTTCCACCAACTCAACATATTCTTTCATTGCTGCTTCGTTGGGTTTTCCTTTTAGACTGGCCC
This sequence comes from Chitinophagaceae bacterium, assembly GCA_032110825.1. GTDB lineage: Bacteria > Bacteroidota > Bacteroidia > Chitinophagales > Chitinophagaceae > Pollutibacter. The sequence goes on from JAULVY010000156.1 coordinate 5,955, forward strand.
AGGCTTCGTATTTCGCCTTTGCTACAAAATCAAAAGGATTTTCAGGGGGATTATTTGAGTTATCACCTTCGGTAGCTTGTTTATACAAGGAATACAGCAATAAAAGGGTGTCGTTACTAGGCCTTTCTTTTAAGCTTTCTGCTTCTTTGATGGCCTGTTCGAATTGGGATTTGATAGTAATTTCCATAGACTAATCAAACGAAAATACATGATTTATAGGATTTTAAAATGATTAACTTTGCACATCTTAAAAGAAGAGTTAAGGGAGAAAAGAAGTAGGATTACATGAAACAAATCAGAAATTTTTGCATTATTGCTCACATCGACCATGGGAAATCAACCTTGGCAGATCGTTTACTACAGACCACAAATACGATTAGCGATAGGGAAATGATGGATCAGGTTTTAGACGACATGGATCTAGAACGTGAAAAAGGGATTACCATCAAAAGCCATGCCATTCAGATCAATTACAACCATCCCAATGGAGAAAAATATATATTAAATCTAATTGACACACCAGGTCACGTTGACTTTAGTTATGAAGTTAGTCGTGCTTTAGCAGCGTGTGAAGGAGCTTTGTTGCTGGTAGATGCTGCTCAGGGTATTCAGGCACAAACCATCTCGAATCTATATTTGGCGTTGGAAAATGATTTAGAAATCATTCCCGTGATCAATAAAATCGATATGGATGGAGCCATGATTGATGAGGTTAGGGATCAAATCATTGATCTAATTGGGTGCAAGCCAGAAGATATTTTATTAGCAAGCGGTAGAACCGGTTTAGGGGTAGATGCTATTTTGGAAGCAATTGTAAAGCGTATTCCATCCCCCAAAGGAAATCCGGATGCGCCTCTTCAAGCTCTGGTTTTTGATAGCGTTTTCAATTCATTCAGGGGAATCATTGTTTACTACCGAATTCTCAATGGCAGCATAAAAAAAGGTGAAAAAATTAAATTCGTTTCCACAGACATGGAATACGGAGCTGATGAAGTGGGTATCCTTAAGCTTACTATGCAAGAGCAAAAAGAAGTGAAATGTGGTGATGTTGGCTATTTGATAACCGGTATAAAAAATGCCAAAGAAGTAAAGGTAGGTGATACCATTATTCAAGCAAATAACCCAGCAGTGGCCATCAGAGGATTTGAAGAAGTTAAACCCATGGTATTTGCAGGTATTTATCCAGTCAATACCGAAGACTTTGAAGAGCTTAGAGATTGTATGGATAAGCTTCAGCTGAATGACGCTTCCTTAACCTATGAATTGGAAACATCTCAGGCATTGGGATTTGGTTTTAGGTGTGGTTTCTTGGGACTCCTCCACATGGAAATCATTCAGGAGAGATTGGAAAGGGAATTTAACCAGACCGTTATCACAACAGTTCCCAACGTGAGTTTCATTGCTTTTGGAACCAAAGGACAAACCATTCAGGTAAATAACCCGAGTGAAATGCCTGATCCAACCAATATGGATCATATCGAAGAGCCTTTTATTAAAGCACAAATTATTACCAAGCCCGACTATATTGGAAACATCATGACACTCTGCTTGGGTAAACGAGGTATTTTGATTAACCAAAGCTATTTAACCCAAACACGGGTAGAATTGATATTTGAAATGCCACTTACCGAAATTGTATTTGACTTTTATGATAAACTGAAAAGCCAAACAAGAGGATACGCATCCTTCGATTATCATCCCATTGGATATCGAGAAAGTGATATTGTGAAAATGGATATTATGCTAAATGGAGATAAAGTAGATGCACTGTCTGCTTTGATACACAGAAGCAGGGCTCAGGATTTTGGCAGAAAATTATGTGAGAAATTGAAAGAATTGCTACCTCGACAACAATTCCAAATTGCTATTCAAGCGGCAATAGGCGCAAAAGTTGTAGCTCGAGAAAACATATCTGCCATGCGTAAAGATGTTACTGCTAAATGTTATGGTGGAGATATCAGCCGAAAACGCAAGTTGCTTGAAAAACAAAAAGAAGGTAAAAAGCGTATGAGGCAAATTGGAAATGTGGAAATCCCCCAAGAAGCCTTCTTAGCGGTGCTCAAATTGGACGATTAACCCCCTTTTTTCACAGGTATCTTTTTTTCTGTACTGGGTTTCTCAACCGGTGCTTGTCCGTCTTGCAATTTAAATGTGAAGAGCTTTTCAATGTGATTCCATTTGCCGTTTACCCACTTAAAAGCTTCGTAATCGCCGTCGGGTATATAGGTAAAACGCTTCAATGGTTCATTGGTCTCAGAAATCAAGTGGTCATATACAATCAAATCCATTTCCTCATCATATAGAATTCTACCATTCCCATTCTTTTTGTACTCAATCCAAAAACGCGATTGATTTTTTTTCTTGACAGTATCTTGCTGAAAACTAAAAAAACTTCCACCAAATACGGGTATTCCTTTACTATCAAAATGCAGTACTTCAATCCTTTTTTTAGTGCTTCGAATACTATGTTCATCATAGCCCAATAAGGTATAATATTTTTTGTCGGCATATTCCTTCTGAATAATCTTATAATAAATCGACCCAATCCACCATTCGTGATTGGTAACGGTATCTGTTAGATTATTAATTACTAATGTTCTATCAATCAATGGAAAAAGCTTTAAGCTTCCATCGGATGTGCGCATTTGAACTGCACCGTGTCTTCTATGAACATCTTCGTCTTTGCTTACCTGCCAAGTAAAAATCCGAAAACTGCTGTCTGGAGCATATAACCTCGAAATGGTATTTACCGAGTCAAATGGATAGTAAAACGAATTCTTTTGTCGGAGAGCACGTACAAGCATGCGTGTAAAAAAACTATCTGACCTAAACCTTTCCGCAACATCCTCCGATTCTACAATTTTTCTCCCCAATGACTTTAGACTATCTTCTTTAGACTGTAAAATCACAAATGTGTTTCTTTCCACTTGCGCATGAACTGCAACAGAAAGAATAAAAAACATAATAAAAGACAGAAATGATCTCATAGGAGGTTATGCTTTTGACAAAGTTCAGGATTTAATGGGTGTTCACAAGTCACTTTATGAATTCTTTAGGAAGACACGCTGTTCAAGGATTGGTAAAGTTTCATAATCCCTTCATACATACTTTCCCAAGAAAATTGTTTTTTAAACGCAGGGATATTTTGTTCGAATTCACTTTTCCCGCGATTGAAATACTCAATTAGTCCATTTGCAATACCATCAGCTGTGGGTTGAACTACCAAGCCTGTCTTACCGTCACTAACCATTTCTTTCAAACCACCAACGTCCGTAACAATCATAGGCAAGTTAAAATGCATTGCTAAAGGAGAAACACCACTTTGCGTGGCATGGCGATAGGGTTGCACTAAAACATCTGCTGCGCTCATGTATAGCGGAACGCGGCTGTTGGGTATAAATGCATCTTCAATTAAAATTGAATTTTGGATGCCTAATTTTTCAATCAGTGCACTATATTTCTCTTTTTTATCATAAAACTCACCTGCTATAATCAGCTTAAGATTTAAATCTTTGATTTGTTGTTTTGAAAATGCTTCAAGTAAAAGATCCAAACCCTTATACGCTCGAATCAAGCCAAAAAACAATACCAAGCCTCCTGAATGGTGAATGTTTAATTCCTTTTTGGCTTGATCACTCGGAACGGGTATTCCAAAGTTTTCAAAAATAGGATGAGGAAGAAAAGCAAAAGGTTTACGGTTATCCAATTGAAGTAAATCTTGTTTTACCTGATCGCTCATTACCACATATCCGTCTATGCATTTATTGAAATAAGCAGTAAGAGCGTGATCACCAGGTCTTTTTTCATGCGGAATGATATTGTCTGCAATACAAATAACTTTAGTTTTAGTATTCTTCGTTGCGAAACGGAGAATTGTTCCCAATGCAGGTGCTAAAAATGGAATCCAATACCTCACCAGAATCAAATCAGGCTTACTTTTTTGTATTTGAATCCCTACGTTGATCCAGTTGAATGGATTTATTGAATTTATTACCCTTTTGGCTTTTAGGTGCGATGGGGGAGCTTCTTTTGATAATTGAGTTTTGCCTGGAAACAAAAGGGAAGGATATTGAATCGTAAATGTATACAATTCAACATGATGACCTTGTTTTTCAAATTCAACGGATAAACGATCTGTAAATGATGCTATCCCTCCTCTATACGGATAGGCAGGTCCAAGAAAAAGAATATTCAGTTTGTCAGACATGATGCGGAATTAGATTCCCACTTGATCTGAAATATGATATTGGTTTCGGTCGACTGCATTTCTTGATACCAATTCTCCAACGAAACCAGCCAAAAACAACTGGGTGCCAATTATCATGGTGGCTATGGATAGATAAAAAGAAGGACGATTGGTCAAGCTGAATGCAGGATCAACAAATTTAGATACCAGCAATCCCAGAATCATCATGAACCCGATTACAAAAGAAACAGTCCCTAAGAGTCCGAAAAACTGCATGGGCTTTTTACCAAATTTGCCAATGAACATGATGGTAGTCAAATCCAAGAATCCATTGATGAAACGCTCCCAGCCAAATTTGGTAGTACCGTATTTCCGAGCGCGGTGTTCTACTTCTTTTTCACCAATTCGGGTATAACCCGCCCATTTTGCAATTACAGGAATGTACCGGTGCATTTCACCGTATACTTCAATGTGTTTTATTAAATCTGATTTATACGCTTTTAGACCACAATTGAAATCATGAAGAGCTATTCCCGACATTTTACGAGTAACTGCATTGAAAAACTTAGAAGGGATGTTTTTAGTCAACACATTATCGTAGCGTTTCTTTTTCCAACCACTGACCAAATCAAAATCTTGTTTTTTGATCATTTGGTATAGCTCAGGAATTTCATCTGGACTATCTTGTAAATCGGCATCCATGGTGATAACAACTTCACCTTTTGCGTTGTGGAAACCCACATTTAAAGCCGCTGACTTACCATAGTTTCTTTTAAATTGAATGCCTTTAATGTGAGCAGATTCTTGACGTAGTTGCAAAATTCTCTCCCATGAACCGTCTTTACTGCCATCGTCTATGAGTATGATTTCAAATGAAAAATCATTTTCTTGCATTACACGGTGGATCCATGAACAGAGCTCACCGATGGATTCTACTTCGTCTTTTAGTGGTATGATTATAGAGATGTTCATTATTATTCACCAAATGGATTTTTGGGATTCTTTTTAACAATGGCTGCAGCAATTAATGAACCTATTGCACCCGTTAACAAATTACCAAAAATGACTCCGGAAATCAAAATTGGCCAATACCCTTTTCTTATGATTTCAATTGCATTTTCAATCATTTCTTCTGTCATTCGTTCATCTTCAGCCATTTTTTCTCTGGTAACTTGAAAAATCAATTCCTTGGTTTCAGGGAAAATAAGGTTGTAAACAATTTGGAAAGCAAGTATCAAGATTACGGAGAAGGCACTTGATTTAAATCCAAACGAAAACAACTCACCAAAAGATTTGGAAAAATCATGTTGTTTTCCATATTCGCGGATGAAAAAGATAAGAATGGCAGCGAATAGAATCAGAGCAATATAACCTTGCTTCTGGTTGGTCATTTCACCCAGTAAAATAATAATGATGGAATAGAGTATGGAGATACCAGCGAGAATGCTTCCGGCAATAAAATGATTGATTTTAGTATTCATATATGCTATGCAATAAGGGTTGAATGTACTTTTCCTTTCATATTCATTCCAAGATATGGACAATTGGATGATTTTGATTTTAGATTCTCTGTTTTCAAAATCCAGTTGGTCTCGTTATCAAATACAGTCAAGTCCAATGAAGAACCTACAGCGATGGAACCACCAATACCGAATAATCTTCTAGGATTGTAACAGATGGCTTGTAAAATTTCTTCTTCACTCAAACCGGTTGTATTAAGAACACCCCATGCAGCTTCCAATCCCAATGCACCTGGCAATGCATATTCAAACTCACATACTTTTGCGTCTTTGTGTTGTGGAGTATGATGCGAGGTGATGCAATCGATCGTTCCGTCCTTCACCCCTGATACCAGTGCCAACCGGTCATGCTCTGAGCGAAGGGGAGGATTAAGTTTAAATTGAGTTGGGTACCCCTGTAACAATTCATTTTCAGTAAAAACCAAATGATGCAAAGCGCATGATGCTGAAATGCAGATACCTTCTGCTTTTGCTTTTCGTATCATATCCACAGATGAAGCCAAACTTACTCCAGTAATATGCAAATGAGAACCAGTATATGCCGCTAATTTTATGTCTCGGGCAATCATGATTTCTTCCGCTAGTCCAGGTTTACCTGGCAAACCCACTTGTGTTGAAACAACACCCTCATTCATCAAACCATGGGGAGCCACAGAACAGTCATCAGGTAGCTGAATAAGTACACCATTAAATGATTTGATATACTGCAATGCTTTGATCAAAAGTCCAGCCGACTGAATACTTTTATTTCCATCGCTGAATCCGATAGCTCCAGCTTTCTGCATATCGTACATCTCTGTTAATTCTTTTCCTTCCGTATTTTTTGTAACGGCACCTAACGGATGCAAGCATACATTTTGGTTTTTCTTTTTACCCTTGATGTACTCAACAGAACCTTTGTTCTGTGTTACCGGATTGGTATTGGGCGTCAAAAACAAATGTGTAAAACCGCCAGACTCTGCTGAATCAGAAAGGGTGTCTAACGAGTCTTTAAATTCATAGCCGGGATCAGTTCCACTTACAAAAATATCTACCCAACCTGGTGAAACATGCGCTCCATTGAAATCAAAAATCTTATCTGCTTTTGATTTAATCGAAGAATCTATTTCAATGATCTTGCCATCAGCAATAAAAATATCCTTGATCTGATTGTGGTGAGGCGACTGTATATCCTTAATTAAGGCTTTCCGGACGAGAATCGTCATATGTTTGGAATTAGGCAAAGATAAAGTTTTTTTCTAATTTTGAACCTTTGTTCGGGACGTGGCGCAGCCCGGTAGCGCACTTGTATGGGGTGCAAGGGGTCGCTAGTTCGAATCTAGTCGTCCCGACCAATTAAAAGCATCGATTTTATCGGTGCTTTTTTATGCTTAATTGAAAAGTTAGCAGCATTTGGATCATCATTTGAATAAAGTCTTGGAATCTAAAAATGGTTTTCTCTGGAAAAAAGTGTAAACCTACTACTTAAAGAATGCCACTTAAACTGGCTCCTTTTGCAAAAAAACGGTCGGTGTTTTTTAATACCGTTTGATCTAATTCGACAGGTGGTGCATGATGCGGCTTGATTCGGGCGTCTATGATCAATGAACCAGAACAACCCCAATGCTTGTGTTTCACAAAGGAGCTTATACCGTAAATATCATGAGAGGGATTGCACCGGGTAAATGTTACCCATAAAAAATTATTTAGGGTTTGAGCAGAAAAGTTTGCATCATCACAAAGCAGGATTAAAGGAAATTCATTGAGTTGATTCTGATTGTTTTTTAAAGTTGCATTTAGTGCGTCTATTTCTTTTTCTGCCTCTTGCTGATTGGTAAATGCCTGTGTTTGTATTGACAATATGCCTGGTAAAACAAGTGCACAATTTTTTATGAGATTGGTTTCTTTTAGGCAGCTGGGAATTTCAGTCCCTAACCGACGAATTGAATCACCATGTGCAGCAAAAACAACTTTTGATCCTGTATTCAAACCTGTTCCTGAATAGTCCAATGTGTCTATCGTAGTATGAGTATAAAAATGAACATCACGTTCCAGGTTTATTCTTTCCAACACATGTTTAAAAAAAGCTGGAATATCATGGCAACTGGGAGATCCGGATTCAACCGAAGAGATCCATAAAAATTTAGCTAAGCTCAATTGACCAGTACCCAGAATATGATTAGCTATAGTCAACAACTCCGCAGGTTGTTTAGTCGGTTGATACGGCGTATATCGCTCACTACCAACAGCCAATAAGAGGGGATGAACACCAGAGGCATCAACAGCATGTACTTCTCGAACGCCTGGAATTTCCTGAGGAATAGCAGACCCCGTTATCTCATGTATCAGTTGTCCGAAACTAGTATCCTCCTGAGGAGGCCTACCCACTACAGTAAATGGCCAAATGGCGTTCTTACGTGCATAAACTTTATGGACCCGCATCAATGGAAAAAGATGAGTAAGGCTATAGTAACCCAAATGATCGCCAAATGGACCTTCTGGTTTATTCTCATGAGGGTAAACTTCACCAGTAATTACAAAATCTGCATCGGTGCTGATAGCAAAGTCATCTTGATAGCAATACCGAAATCTTCTTCCTGCCAAAACACCTGCAAATGTCATTTCGCTTAATCCTTCCGGAAGTGGCATTACAGAAGCTACCGTATGTGCAGGAGGTCCGCCAACAAAAATGCTGACTTTCAATGGCAGGTTCTTTTTATTAGCCTTGGTTTGATGCACTCCGATTCCTCTATGCAACTGATAGTGCAATCCAATTTCTTTATTGGGTATATACTCGTTTCCAGAAAGCTGTATTCGATACATCCCTAAATTGGCTTTCATGATTCCGGGCTGATCCACATCTTCTGTATATACCTGAGGGAGTGTAACAAATGCACCTCCGTCTTTAGGCCAATGGTGTATTTGAGGAATATCTTCAATTTGAATTTCCTTAAATAAAACTGGACGATTCAAGGAATTTTTAAGGGGTAGAGCATTTTTAGCATGTAAAGCAAGCTTTAAGCTGGAAAGTGGAGATTGCAGAGCACTCAAAGGATTTCCTTTTAACTCAATAAGTTGTTGCACTGCTTTTAATGTCTCTCTGAAAATAAATTTGCTTCGGTGAAGTGTGCCAAATAGGTTAGAAGCCGTTCGATAGGATGTACCCTTAACGTTTTCAAAAAGAAGTGCTGGTCCACCTGCTTCAAATACACGGTGGTGTAGGGTAGCCAATTCAAGATACGGATCTACCTCTTCGGCAACCCGAACCAAATGACCGTTTTTTTCTAGGTCCAATAAACACTGTTCAAGAGATTGATAGGCCATTGGATCCCCAATTGTTCATTTATATCCGTTCAAAAGCAGAAAAAAAGAAATTCCCTTCAATTGTTGCATTTTCATCGCTGTCGCTTCCATGTACAGCATTTTCTCCTACACTTTTTGCATATAGCTTTCGGATGGTACCATCCTCAGCTTGAGCTGGGTTTGTAGCGCCAATTAATTTTCGGAAATCTGCAACAGCATTTTCTTTTTCCAGTATTGCAGCAACAATGGGCCCGCTGCTCATGAAACTTACCAATTCACCATAAAAGGGTCTTTCCTTATGAACTGCATAAAATTCACCCGCTTTTCCAGAAGAAAGTTGAGTTAATTTCATTGCTATTATCTTAAAACCGGCGGATTCAATATGCTTTAAAATGGAACCGGAATGCCCAGCAGCGAAAGCATCTGGCTTGATCATTGTAAATGTTCTGTGACTCATGTCATTTAAATTTGGACTGCAAAGGTAGTTGATGCTCAAACGTATACCAAGAAAAAGGGCTTACATTTGCACCCGAAGATGGAAGAAATAAAACTCGTTTTTGATCAACTAAAGCCAGAAGAGAAGATCGTTATAACCATGCATCAAAAGCCTGATCCGGATGCGATGGGCTCCTCATTGGCACTGCACCTTTTTTTTAAGCAATGTGGCCTTCAATCCATTGTGGTGTCTCCAACCAATTGGGCTGATTTTTTAAAATGGATGCCAGATTGCAAAGATGTAATTGATTTTGAATCGAATACAGAAAAGGCAAAACAAATTTTAACGGATTCTACTTGGCTTTTTTGTCTGGATTTCAACCATTTCAGTCGAACCAAAAACATGGAATCCCACCTGGGAAATCTAACCTGTAAAAAGGTATTAATCGATCATCACCGCGAACCTGATTCTAAATCATTTGATTATGGCATAAGCGATATTTCAAAAAGTTCTACCGCCGAAATGATCTATGATTTTATCGTTCAATCCGGTAAAAAGTCGCTTTTAAATAAAGAAATCGCAACTTGTTTATACGCAGGTGTAATGGCAGACACAGGATCTTTTCGATTCTCATCCACAACCCCAAGCGTTCACAACATGGTGGCAGAACTCCAGGGCTATGAAATCGAACACCCCAAGATTCATTCCTTGGTGTATGATAATTTTCAAGAAAATCGACTTCGTTTTATAGGTCACGTTCTCAGTAATCGACTAGAAGTTCTTTACGAATTCAATACCGCCTTAATTGCAATTCCCAAATCAGATACACAGCGTTTTCACATCAAGACCGGCGATACAGAGGGCTTGGTTAATTATCCGCTTTCCATTCATGGAATTGAAATGGCGGCTCTTTTGATTGATCGGGACGACGAAAGAAAATGGTCGTTTAGAAGCAAAGAGTCATTTGATTGTAATACGTTTGCAAGGACATATTTTAAAGGCGGCGGTCATTACAACGCATCTGGGGGTAGAAGCTTGGATTCATTGGAAGAAAACGTGGCTCAGTTTAAAAAAGCTTTACAAGAATTTACATCGAAACAATAACATCAAGCAAATGAAAAAAACAACATGGTTACTGTTAGCTGTTTGTGCAATGAGCGTTTACTCATGCAAAAATATCGGCTATGAAAAAACAAAGTCGGGATTGGAATACAAAATCTTCTCTGAAGGCAAAGGAGAAAAATTAGAACATGGAGATTTTGCCAAATTTGAATACAAATTGACCTACAAAGATTCAGTGGTAATGAATACGTATACTTTTATGCCTGCATTTGACCAAGTGGACAGCGTAGGGCGGTTTCATGATTTTTCTGAAATCATGACCAAATTGAGAGTAGGAGATAGCGCAATATGCATCCAGCAATATGACACCTTGCAAAAGGGTTCACAGTTTGGAGTACCTGGGTTTATGAAAAAAGGAGATAAACTTCAAGCTTCAATAAAAATACTAGCCGTATATAAAAATAAAAATGGCAAACAAGGAAGAGATTATGCAGTTGAAGATTATAAAATCGAAATTGATAATTTGAAGTCAAGAGAAATGGCTGCAATTGAAAAGTATTTGTCGTTGAAGAAGATCAATGCAGTTAAGGTTAATGACAATGTATATGTTCAAATTGAGCAAGAGGGAACAGGCAAAAGAGCCGATTCCGGTCAGCTTGTTGGAGTCCGATACAATGGATACAATTTTAATGGTCAGTATTTCGACTCAAATATCGATACAGCCAAGCAATTTGCACCACATGGACTTGACACCTTCTTTTTTGTTTCCAAACAAGAAGGAGCAATCCAAGGTATGCTAGAAGGAATTGTCGCTTTTCGCAAAGGCGGCAAGGGGAAAATGTTCATCCCTTCCAGCATGGCTTATGGCCCACAGGGAAGTCCCCCAGCCATCATGCCAAACGAAAACTTAATTTTTGATATCGAAGTTGTTGAAGTAAAGGATTTACCTAAATCACCACAACAACCAATGCCTCCGGGTGGAAATTTTTAATACCAAAAAGGGAACTTCGGTTCCCTTTTTTTATGCTTGTTTCAGTTTATAAACCAAGTCAATGGCCTCTTTTGCTGCTTTTACATCATGAACACGCAACACAGAAGCTCCTTTCATCAATGAAATGGTATTTAGAACCGTTGTTCCATTTAAAGCTTCATCGGGACTGCTCCCTAAAAATTTATATATCATAGATTTTCTAGAAAGTCCAACTAAAATGGGGGCTTTTAGCTGCTTAAATTTTTCCAATTGATTTAGCAGTTGGTAGTTGTGCTCTACAGTTTTTCCAAAGCCAAAACCAGGGTCAATCCAAATCTGTTTTATTCCAGCTTCATTGCATTGTGCAATCTTTTTTTCCAAATACGAGTACACTTCTTCTACTACATTGGAATAAACAGGATTGTCCTGCATACACTCTGGTCTACCTTGCATATGCATGCATATAAATGGAATATTTCTTTGGGAAACCGTTTCTAGCATCTGACTATCCATTTCTCCGCTGCTGATGTCATTTACGATATGAAAACCTTGATCTAGAGCATAGGTTGCCACAGAAGCTTGTGTGGTATCAATTGAGCACAATACATCTGGAAAATTCTTAACAAGGTAGCTTACGGCAGGTGCAATACGTGAAATTTCCTCTTCAACTGATATAAATACACTACCCGGTCGAGAACTTCTTCCTCCCACATCGATGATATCAGCTCCTTCGTGAATAAGAAGATCAATTCGGTGTTTTATACTATCGGTTTGTGTAGCCCGGCTACCCGAGAAAAACGAATCTTCGTTGCAATTCAATACACCCATAACCATGGGTTTGTCCTTTTGCCAATTCTTTCCCCTTGAATCAATTGTTAACATGTTCAACCTTTGTTATTTTTGTATTGCTTCTGCAAAAATGAACTAATTTACTTTAACATCCATCCTTTTTGATTGAGACTAAAATGAGTGTACAAACAAACGAGCAATACGATTCCGTTCTAAAATCGTGTAAAGATATTTTTATTAAAAAAACGAAAGATTACGGTACATCGTGGAGATGCTTGCGAATCATTTCTATTGTAGATCAGATTTTCATAAAAGCGATGCGCATTCGAACCATTCAGGAAAAGAAAGCGCAGTTGATTTCCGATGGAATCAAATCAGAGTTTATGGGAATCGTGAATTATGGAATTATTGGCCTTATTCAACTCGAGCTAAATAGTGCTGAAGTAGAAGAATTGTTGGAAGACCAAGCCACTTCGTTGTACGATAAATATGCTGCAGCTGCAAGAACTACCATGCTTGATAAAAACCACGATTATGGAGAAGCCTGGAGGGATATGAGTCAGGAAAGTTTTGTTGATCTAACCATAACAAAACTGAGTCGCATTAAGCAGATTCTTTCCAATGACGGCAAAACGCTAATAAGCGAAGGCATGGATGCAAACCTAATTGATATCATAAACTATTCATTGTTTGGTCTGATTCTTATTGGAGAAGGAAAATCAGGACACGCATCTTAAATCGGTAATCATGAAACTCATAATTCAAATCATAAGAGTATTTGTTGGTGTACTTTTTATTTTCAGTGGACTGATCAAGGCCAATGATCCTATGGGCTTGAGTTATAAAATGCAAGAGTTTTTTGAAATATGGGGGATGCACTTCCTAAATGATTATACACTAGTAATGTCCATTTTAATGATTGGATTTGAAATCATTGCAGGTGTTGCTTTGTTGGTTGGATGGCAGATTCGTTTATTCAGTTGGCTTTTGTTTCTACTGATTGTGTTTTTTACTTTCTTAACCGGATATGCTGTTTTATCCGGAAAAATAAAGGAATGTGGTTGTTTTGGGGACTGCATCAAATTGACTGCAGACCAATCGTTTTACAAAGATCTTGTATTGCTAGCCCTTTCATCGATTTTGCTTTGGAAAAAAGAAATGATCAAGCCTATTTTCAAAGAGTCGAACTCGAGAATGGTTCTGATTGGAACAGTAGTCTTTTCTTTTGGTATTCAGTTTTACGTTTTGGCTTATTTACCTATTGTTGACTGCCTGCCTTATAAAAAAGGGGTATCCATACCTGAAAATATGAAGATACCGGTTGGTGCAATTCCGGATAGTACTGTTATCAATTTTGTTTATTTGAAAGGTGGGACTGAAGTTGAATTTGATGCTGAACATTTTCCAGAAGATTTCAATGATAGTCTATACCAGTTTGTTAAGCGCTACGATAAAGTGATCAGGGAAGGAAATACCAAGCCTCCAATCAAAGATTTTGTGATCATTTCTCCAACGGGAACGGATACCACAGAATCGATTTTAAATGATCCTCAAGAGATGTTTATTTTATTTGCAAAAACCCTGGATGATAATGGAAAATCCTGGCTAAATGACTTCAAAAAACTAATTGAATTAAAAGGGAATAAGATGCCCATAATTGCAGTGACTTCGGATGCAGAAAACCTGTCTACTGTATTTGAAAATCAACAAATTCAAATACCACTCATGAAAGGGGATCTGGTTGCTATTAAAACGGCGGCGAGAACCAATCCAACATTGTACAAAATCAAAGGAGGTGTGATTTTAGAGAAATATGGGAAAAAGCAGTTTTCCAAAGCACTTGATTAGGTCTAAATTTTTTCTTACATTCAGAATGAAAATTCTGTTGTATGAAAAATGTTTCTGATATTTTTAAGCGAAAAGGCTTAAATAATGTGTCTGTAGCTTCCAATGCACCAGTCATTGACGCATTAAAACTCATGGCCGAAAAAAACATTGGATCGGCCGTTGTCATGAGTGAAGATGGTAAATACATGGGACTCATCACAGAACGAGATTATGCTCGTAAAGTTGTTCTTCATGGGAAATCCTCAATTGAATTAACGGCAGGAGAAATCATGTCGGAATACCTGCCAAAGGCAGCACTCAACACTTCGTTGGAAGACTGTATGGAAATGATGTCGAATCACAATGTTCGCTACCTACCTGTATTTGAAGCAGAAGAATACGTTGGAGTTATCAGCATCATCGATGTGGTGAAAGAAACCATCATGGATCAAAAGAGCACTATACAAGATTTGCAGAGCTATATTCAATTTGCCGGATAGTACTTTTAGGATTTTTTTAGTCCTAAAAATTTTGTAGTCCCCATATCATGGAGTTACTTGCAGGTATGAAAAAATACATTGTACTCCTTTTTGCATTGGCCTTGATCCAATTTGAATTAAGAGCCCAAGATAATTCTGAATATTATTCTACCGCAATAGGTGTAAAGATGTTTCCAGGTTCTATTTCCTTGAAAAAAAGTATTGGTGGTGGAAATTACCTAGAGGGACTTGCCGCCTTTTGGAACAAGGGCTTTAGGGCAACTTTATTATACGAAGTCCACAATGAAATGGGCGTTGATGGATTGCGGTGGTATTATGGAGGCGGTGCACATTTGGGTTTTTACAACCCAAAATATTACAGCGGAAGTACATTAATAGGAATTGATGGCGTTTTGGGACTAGACTACAAAATTCGTAATGCGCCTTTGAATATCTCATTAGATTGGCAACCTTCCTTTGAATTTGGAGATGGCTCTGGGTTTGAGGGCTGGGGTGGTCTAGGCGTTCGATTTACGTTCTAATTCAAGCGATAACCACTTCTTTTATTGTTGGTGCGCCCATTTTTTCATTGACTCGCTCAATGATTTTCTCTTTCAAGAAAACCAACTCGTTTTTTAATGGAGCAACCGAAGTATAGATAAATAGGGTTTCGTTTCTGATCTCAATTTTATCGGTGTATTTGGCTATGGTTTTGCCCATGATTTCTTCCCAGAGGTCTTTGATTTGCATGGATTGAATTCCATGTTTCATTTTTGATTTATTCAAAAATTGTTTCAACGCTTCACCCAGAGAAATGGCATCGGACATATCAGGGATTTATAAGTTGGAAAGGTACGGAATTCCGGTTGAGCAGCTGACTTACACGTTCTTGGTGACTGTCGGTTAAAAATACCTGTCCCTTGTTTTCAATGCAAACCCATTGAATTAGTTTTTCCAATCTATTTTCATCTAATTTTTCAAATAAATCATCCAATAGGAGAAGAGGTGAGTAGCCAAAAAAGCGTTCCATAAAACCGTATTCAGCCAATTTCAAGGCAAACAATAAGCTCTTGGTTTGTCCTTGAGATGCCATAAATCTGAAAGGATTTCCTTTGTATAAAATTTCAAAATCATCTCGGTGAATACCTGAACTGGTGCGCTGCATCAAAATATCACGCTTTCGATTTTGTTTAAAAAGTTCAGCATAAGAATCTATCGGCAATGAGGGAGTATATTGAATTTCCGGCTGATCAACATGACCAGATATGAAAGCAAAATTTTTCAAAATAAACGGTACAAACTCCTTCAAAAATGAAGATCGTTTTTGTTGAATGGCAATACCAGCAGGTATCATTTGTTCTTCTAAACTATCCAATAAAATTTCATCACACACTATACCATTCAAGCTTTTCAGGTATCGGTTTCTTTCTGCTAAGCATTTATTGTATCGGATTAAATCGATGAGGTACTCATAATCAGTTTGGGAAAGAACTGTATCCATCAACCTTCGTCTTTCCTCACTTCCGCCATTAATAAGCGAAACATCATCAGGAGCAATACATACAGATGGAAACTGTCCGATATGTTTTGAAAAGGGGATGACCTGATCTCCATCTACCCAAAGCTCCTTTTTTTTGGTTTCACGTAAGATTAGCGAAACACGACGTTTGTCTTGATCGTGAAAAAAATCGCCCAAAACAGTAAAACCTTGATAATCTGTTTCTACCGAAATCAGGTCGGATTTCCCAAAATAACTTTTGGTAAAGCAGAGGTAATAGATGGCATCCAATAAATTGGTTTTACCAACCCCATTTTTACCACAAATGGCTACAACACGATCGGTAAAATCAAAGGCAGCCGAATGGTAATTCCGGAATTGAATGAGCTCGATATGGGAGAGTTTATACAAAGCAGGTGGTAGGCGAAATTAAGCAAGTGTTTAAAATTCTCAACCCGCTCAATTTCAAAGCTTTTTTTGTCATTTTCGCACTATATTTGCAAATCTTTTTCAAAGAAAGAAATCCACCATGGGTACGACTAAATTCACCAAAGAAACCTATCTGTACTGGTACGAATTGATGCTTCTTTTACGAAAATTCGAAGAGAAAGCAGGCCAGCTCTATGGAATGCAGAAAATCAGGGGATTTTGCCATCTTTATATCGGTCAGGAGGCCTTGGCAGCCGGTTGTATGACTGCTACGCGTCAGGAAGACCCATTTATCACA
>JAULVY010000156.1:22740-32067 GCA_032110825.1 Chitinophagaceae bacterium
TCATGGATTGGCTCTTGCCAAAGGAATGACCGCCAATGAATGCATGGCTGAACTTTTTGGAAAGGCCACAGGCTGTTCAAAAGGGAAAGGCGGTAGTATGCACTTTTTCAGTGTCGATAAATATTTCTTCGGAGGGCATGGTATTGTAGGTGCTCAAATTGGTACTGGTGCTGGACTCGCTTTTGCTGAGCAATACAAGGGAACAGACAATGTATGTTTAACTTTTTTTGGTGATGGTGCTGCTCGTCAGGGCATATTGCATGAAACTTTCAATTTAGCCATGATCTGGAAACTTCCAGTTGTGTTCATTTGCGAAAACAACAATTATGCTATGGGAACCTCTGTTGCCAGAACATCAAACGTTGTCGACATTTATAAATTAGCAGATGCGTATGACATGCCTGGTGATATGGTTGATGGAATGGATCCTGAAGCTGTTCACGATGCCGTAGCACGTGCAGTTAAACGTGCAAGAGAAGGGGGTGGACCAACCTTGTTGGAAATGAAAACATACCGTTACAAGGGGCACTCGATGAGTGACCCACAGAAATACAGGGCCAAGGAAGAAGTTGAAGAATATAAGGAAAAAGACCCTATCGAAATTTCAAAACGGAAATTAGTCAATGAGTACAACGTAGCCGAGTCTGTAATTGAGGCCATAAACGAAAGAGTAAGAGTTGTGGTTGATGAATCTGTAAAATTTGCCGAGGAAAGTCCATGGCCGGATGATAACGAGTTACTCAAAGATGTTTACAAACAAGAAGATTACCCTTTTATAGTCGATTAACATTAAACCCGCTTTCATGGCAGAACAAAAAAAATTAGAAAACGCAGACCAAGAAGTTGTTGATAAAGCACTTGGGTTTTGGCAGAAAAATAGCAAAACCATCATTGCAGTTACGGTAGCGTTGGTCGTTGTTGTTGGTGGATATTTTGGATACACCAATCTTATACTTGCTCCCAAAGAATTGAAAGCATCTGAAGATCTTTTTGTTGCAGAACAAAACTTCAGAAAAGATTCATTTCAATTGGCATTAAATGGAGCACCTAATGCAGTAGGTTTTTTGAAAGTAATTTCTAAATACAGTGGAACAAAAGCAGCGAATATTTCTAGATTATATGCTGCAGAATGCCATATGCATTTGGGAGAATTTCAAAAAGCCATAGATCAGATTAACGACTTTGATCCCTCCGGCTCTACCCAAATTGCTGCAAAAGCGGAAGGGCTGTTGGGTGATGCATATGCAGAACTCAAGAAGAACGAAGAGGCTTTAAGCCATTATAAAAATGCAGGAACGCTATTTGAAGAAGATCAAGCTCTTTCTTCTGAATATCTTTTTAGAGGAGCGCTGCTCTCAGAAATATTAGGAAAAAATGATCAAGCCATTGAAATGTACAAAACCATCAAAGAAAAATATCCCAGAACCGATAAAGGGTTTGTAGTAGACAAATACCTCGCACGTCTAGGAGTAATAAACTAATTCGTAATGGCTTCTTTTGGTAAGAAGAAACATACAATTGCAGGCACCCTGAAAACAGATGGTGCCTGTGTTATTATTGTGAAAACAGAATGGAATGCTGCTATTGTAAACGAACTTGAAACTGGCTGTATCAACGAATTAAAAAAACAAGGTATTAAGCAGATCCAAAGCGTCTTGGTTCCTGGTGCAGCAGAGTTGCCGCATGCCATCAAAGCATGTTGGGAAAAGCTCAAGTACAAAGATGGAAAACCGATGGTGTTTATTGCTTTGGGAACGGTTATCAAAGGAGATACACCACATTTTGATTACGTGTGTAAAATTGTAGCAGAAGGTATTGGTCAATTGAATTTGATGTTGCCGGTACCAACTATTTTTGGAGTACTAACCGTGAATAACTTAAAACAAGCCAAAGAAAGGATCGGAGGTAAACATGGGCATAAAGGAGTAGAAGCTGCATCAGCGGCCATTCAAATGATGCAATTGAATGATCAGTTTATCGAAATTTCTAAAAAACTGAACTAAGAAGATGGATGTACATGTATTTATACCCTGTTTTATGGATCAACTTTTTCCGGACACGGCTTTCAACACCATAAAGGTGCTTGAAAAAGCAGGGTGTAAAGTAATCTACAATCCCGCACAAACCTGTTGCGGTCAGCCTGCATTTAATGCAGGATATTGGGGTGAAGCCAGAGAGGTTTGCAATAAATTTATTTCTGATTTCTCAGATGCAGAATATGTTGTAATGCCTAGTGCTTCCTGCACTGGATTTGTACGAAATTATTACTCCAAGATTTACGACAATGCTTCCAATCAAAAGGACATTCGTTTTCTACAAGGTAAAGTTTATGAACTGAGCGAATTTCTTATTCAAGTTCTAAAAACGGATAACGTTGGTGCAGAGCTTCATACAAAAGCAGCGTTTCATGATTCCTGTGCTGGTCTTAGAGAATGCAAGTTGAAAGATATGCCCCATAAACTTCTTTCACAGGTAAAGGGACTGGAAATGGTAAAACTAAACGATAACGAAACTTGCTGTGGTTTTGGAGGAAGTTTCGCAGTAAAATTTGATGCTATTTCTGCCGCCATGGGTGAACAAAAAATTGAGCATGTATTGGAAAGCGGAGCAGAAACACTTATATCAACCGATTTGAGTTGTCTCATGCATTTAGACGGTGTTGTAAAAAAACAAAACCTGTCTATTCGTGTTATGCATTTGGCTGATGTTTTAGCCAGCGGATATTAAACACATTACCATGGCATTTTGGCTTGTTAAATCTGAACCCTTTAAATATTCTTGGGAACAATTTGTAATGGATAAAGTTACCTTTTGGGATGGCGTACGAAATTATGCCGCCAGAAATAATTTAAAGTCCATGAAAAAGGGTGATCAGGCCTTTTTTTATCATAGCAACGAAGGGCTTGAAATCGTTGGAATAGCGCAGGTGGTAAAGGAATCCTACCAAGATCCAACAACAGATGAAACCGCTTGGGTTGCAGTTGATTTTAAACCCCTAAAAAAACTCAAAAAATCAGTCCCGCTTTCATCAATCAAATCGAATCCAAAGCTGGTCAATATGGCCTTGCTGAGACTAAGTAGACTATCCGTTCAACCGGTAACGGAAACCGAGTGGAAAATCGTTCTCCAGATGGCTGGGGAAAAGCCCTAAAACCCTTTGTTTTCCTTGTTTTTTTTACTTTAAAAAGTGGATAACTCTTTACCCTTTTTTCAATGAATTTGCCCTTGAAAAACAGTAAATTTGTTGCACGAATTTAATCCTCTAAAAGGCTTATTTATTTGCTTCAAATGGAAGAAAACAATTTACCAGAACAGACCAGTGATATCAACAGGATAATTCCCATTAACATCGAAGAGCAAATGAAGGCTGCCTATATCGATTACTCGATGAGTGTAATCGTTGGTAGGGCATTGCCTGATGTTAGAGATGGACTAAAACCGGTTCACCGCCGCATCTTATTTGCGATGAATGAATTGGGTATGGATTACAACAAACCAACCCGCAAATGTGCAAGAATTGTAGGTGAGGTATTGGGTAAATATCATCCGCATGGAGATACAGCTGTTTACGACGCATTGGTAAGAATGGCGCAAGATTGGAATACCCGTTACCCATCCATCGATAAACAAGGAAATTTTGGATCCCCAGACGGTGAAGGTCCAGCTGCTATGCGATATACCGAAGCACGCTTGCAGCGTTTAGCCGGCGCCATGATGGACGATATCGATAAGGAAACCGTAGAGTTTCAATTCAATTTTGATGATTCTCTGAAGGAACCAACCGTATTACCTACACGGGTTCCGCATCTACTGATCAATGGAAGCAGTGGAATTGCCGTGGGCATGGCTACCAACATGTTACCACACAATCTATCGGAAGTAATCGATGGATGTATAGCCTACATCGATAACCGTGAAATCACGATAGATGAATTGATGCAGCATGTTAAGGCCCCTGATTTCCCAGGTGGAGGTATCATCTATGGCATGGAAGGCATTAAAGCAGCTATGCACACTGGAAGAGGCAGGGTGGTTTTAAGAGGAAAAGTCAGCATCGATACCAAAGCCAATGGCAGAGAACAAATTGTAATCACCGAAGTTCCCTATCAGGTGAGTCGTGATGTACTTACAGCTCGAATTGGTCAACTGGTTGTTGAAAAAGTTATCGATGGAATTACACACGTGAACAATGAATCCAACGAAAGCGAAGGCACGCGGGTAGTTATTGATATACGTAAAGATGCAGTTGCACAAGTAATCGTAAATCAACTCTACAAGTATACCGATCTTCAGACTTCCTATGGCATCAACAATGTTGCATTGGTGAAAGGAAGACCGAAAATTTTGAATGTAAAGGATCTTATTTCTTTGTTCATTGAATTTAGGCATGAAGTAGTTATTCGTAGAGCACAATACCAACTAAAAGAAGCAGAGAAAAAAGCTCATATTCTTCAGGGTTATTTAATAGCACTGGATCATTTAGATGAAGTCATTCAATTGATCCGTAACGCATCTACCCCGGATGCAGCAAAAGAAGGTTTGATCTCTCAATTTGAGATGAGTGAGATTCAGGCTAAAGCAGTGTTGGAACTGCGCTTGCAGCGTTTGACTGGAATGGAGATTCATAAAATCCGTGAAGAATACGAGGAAATAATGAAATTCATTGCAGACCTAAAAGACCTGTTGGCCGACGAAGGAAGAAGATATGAACTCATCAAAACGGAATTGAAAGAAGTCAAAGATCGTTTTGGGGATGAAAGACGGACTGAGATCACTTACCTCGATAATGAAGTGAGAATTGAAGATTTAATTAAAGAGGAAGATGTAGTCATAACTGTTTCACACTTGGGTTATATCAAGAGAACCTCCGCAGATGAATACCGCGCACAACGAAGAGGAGGAAGGGGTTCAATAGGAGGCAAAACCAGACAGGAAGATTACATTGAACATTTGTTTGTAGCATCAACACATCATACTCTTTTATTTTTCACAGAAAAAGGACGTTGCTACTGGCTCAAAGTGTATGAAATTCCTGATGCCGAGAAACAAGGAAAGGGCAGAGCCATTCAAAACTTGATGCAATTGCCTCAGGATGATAAGATCCGAGCCATCATTGACGTGAGAAATCTGCAGGACGAAGAATTCGTCAACAATCATTTTATTGTACTCTGTACCAAACAAGGCATTATCAAGAAAACCGAATTGGCAGATTTTAGCAGACCAAGAGCAACGGGTGTAAATGCAATTACCATTGTTGAAGGAGATCAATTGTTGGATGCTAAACTAACCGATGGCAACAGCGAAATCATGCTTGCGGTTAAATCGGGCAGAGCGATTCGTTTCCCTGAAGGGAAAGTGCGTGCTACCGGAAGGGGTGCTATAGGAGTAGCTGGTATTGAAGTAGACGACCAGAAAGATGAAGTGGTTGGAATGATTTGTGTGAATGTAGATGACAAAACCAGAACGGTATTGGTGGTATCGGAAAAGGGCTATGGAAAAAGAACCCTAATCGATGAATATCGAATTACCAATCGCGGTGGCAAAGGTGTTAAAACAATCAGCGTCACTGAAAAAACAGGTAATCTGGTCGGCATATTGGATGTAAATGAAAAGGAAGACTTGATGATTACCTGTACTTCAGGAATCACCATTCGCATGTCCATTGCCCAAATCAGCGAGCAGGGTAGAGCCACCCAAGGTGTTAAGCTGATTAAATTGGATGATGATGATCAAATTGCCGCTATTACAAACCTAGATGAAGTAAATGGACCGAATGAGGCAGAAGGGGAAGTGGAAGCTCCTGTTCAACCGGAATCACCGGAATCGACAAATGAAGAAAACGCATAACTTTAAGTAAAATAAAATCAAGATGAAAAAGACATCTCTTACTTGTATTTCATTGTTGCTTTTGAGTTTTTCAATAGCACAAAACTTGATCAAGATTAAAGATGCAATAACCGCAAAAAAATATGCGGATGCCAATATGCAACTAACAGAGCTTCTTAACAATCCCAAATACCAAAAAAATGCAGAGTTATATTATTTAAAGGGAAAATTGTATGGGGATATCGTTGGCGATTCTGTTGCATCAAAATCATACCCGGATGCCTTCAATATATCACTTGAAAATTTCAAAAAGTCAATTGAGCTCGATAAGCAGAAGTTTGTTATGTCTACTACATTGGAAGGCTCTCAACAAATTTTCTATTTATACGCTGTTCCCTATAACAATGGTGTAAAGTCACTAGAAGCTAAAAACTACGACCAATCCTTGAAAGAATTTCAGCAAGCTGACATGGCGGGTCGTTTTATTTTTGCTCAAGGTTTGGGCTTAACCAATTTAGATACAACACTCACTTTTTACACTGGTTTTTCTGCTTTATTGAGTGAAAAAGAAGATTTGGCGGCACAATATTTTACCAAGTTGTCTGATGTGAATGTATCGGAGAAAGGATTTGAGGACGTGTATAAAAATCTAATGATTTATCACTTCAACAGAAAGAACATACCTGAATTTGAGAAAATTCGTCAGCAAGGTTTAAAACTTTATCCGAAAGAAGAATATTTTACCTACGACGAGGTAATATTTATAAACGATATGAAAGATGAAGCGGAAAAGCTAAAAAGAATTGAAGACTTGGTTGCAAGAGATCCAAAAAACTTTGAAGCTATTTCTATTCTTGCAGAAATCCTTTTCGATAAGTTAGTTAATGAAGATTCTCTCTTTAAGAATGAACAAGAATTCACTGCAGCGGAAACAAGAGTTGTGAAGTTGTATGAGACGATGGCTAGTTTAGCTCCAGAAGATGGACTGATTCCTTTTAACACGGGACTAGTTTACATCAACAAAGGGTTTAAGGCGAATAGTAAGATTTCAGACGTCAACGATAAAATAAGAAAATTCAATGATGCTCAAAAGCCAGATAAGGCCGGTAAAATACCTCCTCCACCTAAAGAATATTTAACTGAAAGAGATGAGCTTAGAGCAAAACAACAAGTTGATTTTGATGCAGGTTTACCCTATTTATTAAAGGCACAACCATTGATTGAGAAAAAAAGTGGTGCAGGTAGGGGAGAAATGCAAAACTATAAGAAGCTATTAGACATCCTGATTGAAGTCTACAGCTCTAAACGTCAATTCGCAAAATTACCTGCTGACAAGACTAAATTTGAAGCAGAGGAAGCGAAGTGGAACAAGGAGTACGATCGTGTAAATAATGCAAGTAAATAATCTATGTCTTTGCAATTGGGTAGATCGGACTTTGGAAACATAGTCAATAAAGGAAATGTTTTATCAAAAGACGAGGCACTTTCATTACTTCACGATTGGGTAAAGAATGATCGCTTGAAACTGCATATGTTTCAGGTAGGGGGGTTAATGCGCGATTGGGCGATTGAAAAAGAAAATCTTTCGGAAGGAGAAGCCTGGAAATGGGAGATGGCTGGTTTATTACACGACGCCGACTGGGATCAATGGCCAGATCAGCATTGTAAAAAAATCGTAGATTATTTAGAAGAGAAAAATATCGATCCGGAAATTATTCGTGCTATTGCTTCACACGGTCACCTTCATTTTGGGGTAATTCCAGAAACGAGGATGGATAAAATACTCTATGCATTTGATGAATTATCTGGATTGATGCATGCGTATTCGCTAATGAGGCCAAATGGATATGAAGGGATGGAGTTGAAAGGGGCAATGAAGCGAATTAAAGAGAAAACATTTGCTGCCAATGTAAGCCGGGAGGATATTCGAGATGCCTGCGAACGCGCCGGTTTAACCCTAGATGAATTGGTGCTTTTTATCATTGATCATCAGCATAAATTCAAAATCGCTTAACTTTAAGGCTCAAAACCCTTGAAATGAAGAGAATTATAATTGGTTTTTCCGTTCTAGCTTTTGCCATTTCCTGTACGAAGGAACCCATGGTAAAAGAAAATAATCAATTGCAACAGCCTAATTCAAATAAAACATTCATTCTAGATGATATAAACTCTGCACTTAATACTACAACGGCAATAACAGGGTATACTACGTATACAATTCCGAAGGGTTCAAATTTTTGTACAACCAGGCCATTGAAATCAGTCAAAACTTCAGAAATGAAGTTTTATGCCTTGTTCGATAATTCAGCTGTTTACAATTTAAATAATGCTGATCAATACGATATCAATAAGTTATGGGGGTTTTCTGAAGGATTTAATAATCAGTATAACAGTTGCAGAATAGGATGGGCCTACCATGATGGCACATTTGATGGAACAAATGATATGAGCTTAAGCAAATTGAGACTTTTTGCTTATTCCTATGCCAAAGGAAAGGTCTATTGGAAAGAAATTACATCTGTTCCACTTAATACAGACATTTATTGTAGCATCAAGCTTTCCGGCTCTTCATATATTTGCACGGCCATTGTAAAAGGCGTTAGCAAATCTGCCACTGTTCCCAGGGGAACTAAGACTTCCACGGCGTCCGGCTATCAGCAGTATCCTTATTTCGGTGGTAACCAGCCAGCTCCACAAGACATTTTTATTCGAATAAAACCAATGTAGGTAAGGACCGCTCAATCTGATCAATCAATTATTCATTTCTACTACTTAACATAATATAAATTATAAGTAAATAATTGGTTGAATGTAAGCCTAAGTTTTATTAAATTACTGCATAAATAAGATCATATGTCTCGTAGGTCATTCATTAAGAATTCTATCCTTTCTATTCCCGTTGTTACTGAAATTCAACATATTAATCCCAAATCTTCAAAATCTATCAGTGCAAAACCTCTTGTGGTTTCAACATGGGATTTTGGAAAAGCAGCCAATGCAGAAGCTTGGAAAATTTTATCATCCAATGGTAAATCACTAGACGCTATCGAACAAGGTGCTAGAGTTACTGAGGCAGATCAAAGCAATAAAACCGTTGGTTATGGTGGGTACCCCGACCGTGATGGCCATGTTACCCTAGATGCCTGTATCATGGAAGGAAATGGAAATTGTGGTTCCGTAATGGCCTTGGAGCATATCATGCACCCCATTTCGGTTGCCCGAATGGTAATGGAAAAAACCCCTCACGTAATACTGGTTGGAGAAGGAGCTTTGCAATTTGCACTCGCAAACGGCTTTAAAAAGACCAATCTATTAACTCCTGATTCCGAACAAGCCTGGAAAGAATGGCTAAAAAAAGCTGAATACAAGCCAATAATCAATATTGAAAACAAATCCTATCAAGAGCCATTACCTGGTATGTTCCCAGGCAGTATAGATAATCACGATACCATTGGCATGCTTGCCCTTGATAATTCCGGAAACCTCAGCGGCGGTTGCACT
>JAULVY010000157.1:0-2822 GCA_032110825.1 Chitinophagaceae bacterium
GGAAACATCATCCTGAAACTGGCTGAAAGCATCCACGGCTTGGTGCAACGCAGAAATATCCATGATGCGTTTTTCGACATGTTTGAATTCGAGCAGTACGGCGGCGTACCTGTGCTTGGTGTAAACAAACCCGTCATTATCGGCCACGGCATCTCACACGCAAAAGCATTCAAAAACATGATCACCATCGCCGGGAAAATGGTAGAGAAGGATGTGGTGGGGATGATAAAAGACAAGTTGTAATTTATAGGTTCTAGGTTAATGGTTAACGGAAAACCTACAGCGAATGATAAATAGAACTTTAAATTAAAGTTCAAAAATCTGATAATAGACATTAAAAATATGCTGGGAGAAAAGCATGGTGTATTTTCGCTTTAACAAAAGATGACCTACACATTAAAAAACACCAATATATTGATGCTCCACAGCACTTCAGATCTGTATGGAGCGAGTAAAATTTTTCTACAAACGGCCGGAATCTTCAAAGAAGAGGGAGCAAATGTTTACGCGTTTTTAAGTGAAAAGGGTCCACTGAGCGAAGCATTGGAAAATATTGGAGTAGAAGTACATATCCTGCGACTGGGAATTCTGCGCAGAAAATATATCAACATCAGCGGTATACTCAATAGAGCCTATTTTACATTGAACGCCTCAATAAAGCTATCCCGCTTCATCAAAGCAACATCAATCGATCTTGTTTTCAACAATGCGGCCAGCGTTTTTGCAGGTGTCATTGCAGCACGGTGGACCAACAGAAAACATGTTTGGCATATACATGAAATCATCCAGCATCCAAAACCTTTTGCCTCATTATTGGCAGGTCTGATGGCAAATAAAAGTGATCTGAATATCTACGTGTCATATGCCACTAATAGTCATTGGACTGGACTCAACAGCAATATTGAAAAAAGAAACAAAGCAGTCGTAATTAAAAATGGCATAAAAATTATCCAAAAAGAAATTGATGTTTTAGCAGGCTCAAGTCAGCCTAAGTGGAACATCCCCATCAATGAGGAGACCATTGTCATCGGCATGATCGGAAGAATCAACCATTGGAAAGGCCAATGCTACTTCATTGAAATCGCAAATGAAATCCTGAAAAAAAATAAATACATTCATTTCATCATGGCAGGTGACCCTTTCCCCGGCTATGAGTACATTCAAGATGAAATGAAAGAAAAAATCAATGCGTTACAGATCTCATCATACATCACCGATATCGGTTTCCAAGCCAATACCCATGATTTTTACCAATCAATCGATCTGCTGATTGTTCCTTCCATCCTCCCAGATCCTCTTCCAACTGTCGTTTTGGAAGCCATGGCCTATGAAAAACCAGTTGCAGGAACTGCACATGGCGGCATTGTAGAAATGATCATCCATGAAGAAACCGGCATCTATATTCCCGTGCATGACGCAAAAACAGCCGCAGAAAAAATCGCGGCAATCCTAAACAAACAAAGACTACGGTTCATGGGAGAGAAAGGCTCAGAATATTTAAAGCAGGAATTTTCGCCTGAGCGCTATAAATCTTTAATTTTGAGCTCAATAGAAAAAACGCTGCATGATCAACTTTAAGTACCTGGAAGACAACCGTGAGCAACTGAGACTTGATTTCCTGCTTGGCAAACCTTTCCCCTGCTTGATCATAGACAACTTCTGCGATGAGACGGCCTTGGATGAACTCTATAACTCTATCCCTGAAATCACCACCAAAAGCAGAGACTACGTCTTTGCAAAAAATAAATTCGAGAAATCGAAAATAAAAGACATCTCACCTGCATTTGCAATATACTGCGAAGAAATTTTATCAGACCGATTTAAGAATTTCATCAGCTATGTCACCAACCAAGACCTATTCATTGATCCAAGCTTTTTTGGAGGCGGAATCCATCAAGGAAAAGAGAACAGTTTTCTTGACATGCACCTCGACTTCAACTACCATCCCCTGCATCAGGATTGGTATAGAAGCCTGAATGTGTTGTTTTATTTAAACAAAGATTGGAAAGATGAACATGGTGGTCACCTCAGCATTGAAGACCTGAGAACGGGAGAAAAGCTGCAAATCGGAGTTCCCTACAACCGCATGGTGCTTCAATTAACCAACTCCTTCACCTTGCATGGATATGATGTAATCAATTTTCCTCCAGGAAAATTCAGAACATCCATCGCTTCATATGCTTACATGAAACATCTTCACCCAGTTGAAAAACGCCGCACAACAGATTGGCGCGTAGGTGATGATCAACCCATCAAAAAGTTCTTGTCAGCCGTATATGACCCTGCTGTAAAAATCAAGAACAAACTTTTTGGAAGCGCTACCGCAAAACACTAAAGCAATTAATGCTAAAACCGAACACCTTCTTATTAAACATCCTACTGATTGTTGCTTCAGTTATAGTACAAAGCTGCAATAAAAACCTACCACAAAAAATCGAGGTTTATCGAAATGACTTTGAACAAGGCCGTAGAAAGCTTCAAGTGTTTAAAGTGAATGACGAAACAAAGGATTCTCTCGTTTTTAAATTCAACAATACCCAAATTCTTGGTCCACTGAACCACAATACCGTTTTCCTTCAATTCGACACCCTTCCAACTCACCAACTGCTTCAATTGGAATTCGACCTCTATATCCACGACAGCTGGAAAGGGAACGATGGATTAAAGTCCGACTTTTGGGCTGTTTACCTCGATAGGCAGAGAGTATTTATGACAACATTCGCCAATCTTCCTGGCACAAAACAGGCGTATCCTGAACCCGAGGGATCTAACTTTTATCCTGGTGCAAATTCTTTCAGAAATGATTTACCTGGACTCTGTAG
>JAULVY010000158.1:0-4545 GCA_032110825.1 Chitinophagaceae bacterium
ACATCAAAAGATGTCCATTCCAATGGCTTGTCCATTAACAAGACCATTCCATCTTGAAACGGTTGATTCCATGCATCTAAGTTTTCCTGCATGGCGCGAAATTAAGGGTAATGAGAATAGCGACGACTGATTATTGCACCAAGAACTTGGTGTATAGGTTTGAGCCCACATCGGTTAAGCGAACCTGATAGATTCCAGGTTTTAATCCTTGGATATCCAAATCTTGCTCTAATTCTTGCACATGACCCGACTTCACGATTTGTCCGTTTGATGAGATTATAACAAAATGTTTTCCGTTGAGATCAAATCCGGTATTGACCAGTAACTTGGGTTGACTTCCAATAACGGCGGGATTGGGATACACATTTAACGAACGCGTGCTAACCGTTAAAACTTCAGGAGCTGCAAAAGTATTCCAAGCAGCAGCAAAAGCTTTGGTTTGAAGAAGTGAAGCTCTTTTGCCCGTTGATTCAAATTGAGCTCTCATCACATTTTTTTGTCCATTCGTGAACATCCCCATGCTGGCATCGTTGGTGAAGTCCATGTAATTCATAAACATCTCCCCGTCTGGATTTCCATTGCATGCGGTAAGTTTTGGGAAAACGGGATCACCGGAATTGCCACCTTTTTGCTTGGGTGTATCGGTAATGCCATCATCACCGCATGATTGCATTCCCCAGAGGTGTTGCAAACCTAACCAGTGACCAACTTCGTGAGTAAGCGTACGTCCTTTGTTGGTGGGTGCTTTTACATTTCCGGTAGTTCCGAATGCATCATAGCGAACAACAATTCCATCAACAGTTAAATCAGAACCGGGAAAAGTTGCATATCCTGCTAAGCCAGGAACGGTATTGCATACCCAAACATTGAGATATGATTTTGCATCCCATGAGGTGCTTCCGCCGTTTGCGATGGATTTGATTTTATCATCGTCGGTCCACATCAATCGTGATGATTTTTTCCGAACAATTCCAGTCGTGCTCTTACCCATGGGATCTGTTTTCGCCAATTCAAAACGTATGTTAACATTGGCAGCGCGATTTGCGAATACAGCTGGGACTTTTTCAAAATCTTTATTGGTTCTGCTGAAGTCTGCATTCAATGCATCCAATTGAGATTGAATTTGATTATCCGAAATATTTTCTGTGGCTTGATTGTATACTACGTGAACGACAACGGGAATTACTATCGTCTTGTTTTCTGAAATGCTATTGGATTGAGCCTGCAGTTCAGAAAATAGAAAGTTTGCAGCGGAAGAGCAATTCTTCTGTGCAAAAGATGCGATTGAAACGAGCAATAAAGAAAAAAATAGGAAGATCCTCATGACAGCCTTTTAGGTGTTGAGGTCTAACGTAAGAGATTGAATTTCAGGGTATTTCGAAGGATTGGATGGATTTCGGATTTCTCCGAGATCCTATTAACGTAAAACTTGCCCGTTTATTTTATAAATCCAAGTAAATCAATCAACTTTTCTGCTGAAATTTGAGCCCATGTTACGGAACTCCTTATTGGTTATTGGCATTTTTGTATTCTCTCTATATGGATGTGGAATCGAGCCCGAATCGGAAACGATCCAGGAAAATAGTTCAATTTCCTCTCCTGCACCTGTATCGATGGGTCACGTTGTTTTAAACGCATTTCCACACGATACATCAGCGTTTACCCAAGGGTTGGAAGTGTATGGCAATTATTTTTATGAGAGCACGGGACTAATGGGGAGATCCAGTCTCAGAAAAGTGGAGATCAAAACCGGCAAAGTGATCAAGAAAGTGGACCTACCCAAAGATGTATTTGCAGAGGGATTAACAGTTTTAAACGACACGTTGTATCAACTCAGCTGGCAGAATAAGCTCATCTTTCTCTACGATGCCAAGACGCTGAATCCGCTAGGAACACTGCCTTGGTCTGGCGAGGGATGGGGGATTACAAACAATGGCAAGCAGTTGATCATCAGTGAAGGAAGTGATAAACTTTATTTTGTTGAACCTCGCACGTTAAAAATAAATAACATATTGAGCATCAATGATCAGTACGGGTCAGTTAATAATTTAAATGAGCTAGAAATGATTGATGGATTTATCTATGCAAATCGCTGGCAATACGATTATATTTTAAAAATTGATCCTTCTAATGGACGCATTGTAGGCATGTTAAACCTTCCTGATTTTCTACAAAAGAATAGTCGCGCTGACCTCACCTATCTCAAAAAGCAAGGATCGCTTGCTATGGAATCTGGGTCTGTTTTAAATGGTATCGCTTACAATTCCACCACCAAGTCGCTTTTCATCACCGGAAAGCTTTGGCCAGAGGTTTTTGAATTGAGTTTGAAGTAGTTGGAATTTGCTCCTTCTTTCAATGGTTTGTACCTTGTGGTTCCATTAAAGATGATTCTAATGATTGACGCATTTGAAAAAGTATCCATATCTATCCAAGAAAACAACAAAGCTGCTGCAAAACGTGTAGCCAGAGAAATTGCGGATTTAATTCAAAAAAAGGCGGCGGAGAAGAAGAAATGTGTGTTGGGCATGGCTACTGGATCAACCCCAAAAACATTGTACGCAGAGTTGGTGAGGATGCACAAAGAAGAGGGACTTAGTTTTAAAAATGTGATCAGCTTCAATTTAGATGAGTATTTTCCGATGAAACCCAATGCACCTCAGAGCTATCATACCTTCATGAAAACGCAGTTGTTCAATCATGTTGATATTTTGCCTGAAAATGTACACATTCCAGATGGCACCATCGATAAGTCCAGCGCAATTGAATATGCAGCTGCGTATGAAAAGGCAATTGATGATGCAGGCGGAATTGATTATCAAATTTTAGGAATTGGCTTGAATGGTCATATTGGGTTTAATGAACCGGGGTCTAGTCGCAATTCATTAACCCGAATTGTTGCATTAGACAACAGTACGCGATTGGCCAATGCATACGAATTTAGCAGTGCATCCGATGTGCCGCGATTGGCATTGACCATGGGCATTAGCACAATTTTAAAAGCAAAGCGAATTGTATTGCTGGCGTTTGGTGAATCTAAAGCGCCGATTATTAAAAGTTCAGTTGAGGGATTGATTACAGAATCTGTTCCCGCTTCTTTTTTACAAGAGCATGGAAATTGCAGTTTTTATTTGGATCTAGCATCGGCGCAGCAATTGACCCGGTTTCAATCGCCTTGGCTAACGGGAGCAATTGAATGGACGGAAAAATTGATTCGCAAAGCGGTTTGCAGCATGGCCAGTGCGCATAATAAACCCTTGCTGATGTTGACGCATGAAGATTATTTGAACGAGGGACTTGCGGATTTATTGGAAAAGCATGGTCCATCTTCTGAGATCAATTTACGCGTCTTCAACGGCCTAAGAGATACCATCACCGGATGGCCTGGAGGAAAGCCAACAGAGGAAGTTCCGCGTCATCCTGAAAGAAGAAATCCGGCAAAGAAACGTGTCATCATTTTTTCCCCTCACCCGGATGACGACATCATATCCATGGGAGGAACTTTTATACGGTTGGTGCAACAAGGTCATGACGTGCATGTGGGATATCAGACTTCCGGAAATATTGCTGTGAGTGATGAGTTTGTGATGAGGCAAATAGATTTTGCGGTTGAATTTGATGGATATTTTTCAATTGATAAGAGTCGCGCTGGAAAAATTTGGAAAGACGCAGGTGCATTTATCAAAACCAAATCTACCCATCAGAAAGATACTGCCGAGATACGCAACATCAAGGGGATGATTCGAAGAACAGAAGCCAGGGCAACATGCCGATATGTTGGAGTGAAAGACGAGAATATTCATTTCATGAATCTTCCTTTTTATGAAACCGGTTTGATTGAAAAAAATCCACCCAGTGAGCAGGATATTCAAATTCACATTGATTTAATTAAAGAAATAAAGCCGCATCAAATTTTTGCTGCAGGCGATTTTGCTGATCCGCATGGAACGCACAAAGTGTGTTTTGATCTTATGTATGCGGCCTTCCAACGATTGAAGAAAGCCAATGATTCTTCAGTGGCCGATTGCAGGTTGTGGTTGTATCGCGGTGCATGGGCAGAATGGGATATGTGGGATATTGACATGGCCATTCCGATGAGTCCGGATCAGGTATTACAAAAAAGAAATGGAATCTTCATACATCAATCTCAAAAAGACGGCGTTGTTTTTCAAGGCTCAGATAGTCGGGAGTTCTGGCAACGTGCCGAAGATCGAAATGCTGATACAGCCAAACATTTTGATCAATTGGGACTTCCTCAATATGCCGCATTGGAAGCATTTATGCGATTTGATTTTTAGCAAACAATTAAAGAATTTTAGTATTGGCTAAAATTTGGGAACTCAACTCCTTAATCTGGGGTAGCTTACAAACTCAAAAATAAAAAATGGTCTTTATCCTTTCGTTTTTTCTCATTCACTGGTTTTCTTCTTTGTTCTTTCACACTTTTTTCTTGCACAGATATGCCTCTCATCAGATGTATCTAACGAAGCCGAGGTGGGAGAAAACATTTTACTTCCTGACTTGGTTTTTTCAAGGGTCTTCGTATTT
>JAULVY010000159.1:0-6926 GCA_032110825.1 Chitinophagaceae bacterium
TATGAATCGTAAAATTTTGATTACAGGGGCAAGCTCTGGTTTTGGAAAAGCCATGGCAGAAAAATTTGCAGAAGCTGGAGATCATTTACTAATAACAGGAAGGCGAAAAGATAGATTGGATGAATTGGCGATGCGTCTCATAAAAACGTATAAAGTAAATGTGGTTGTTAAATCTTTTGACATCCAAATAAGAGAGGAAGTATTCAAAGCTTTTCAAGATGAACCTTTCTTGAATGACCTCGATGTATTGATCAACAACGCTGGATTGGCATTGGGAAGAGATTTTTTTGATGAAGCCAACTTAGACGATTGGGAAACCATGATTGATACCAATGTTAAAGGTCTCTTGTATGCATCCAAGGCTGTTGTTCCGTATTTCATTAAACGTGGTAAGGGCCATGTGGTCAATATCGGATCCATTGCCGGAAAGGAAGTATATGAAAAAGGAAACGTGTATTGTGCAACCAAACATGCAGTGGAAGCTATCAGTCAATCGATGCGCATTGACTTAGCTCGTCATGGAATAAAAGTCACTGCTATTCATCCTGGTGCTGCAGATACCGAGTTTTCCAATGTTCGTTTCAAAGGCGATGACGAAAAAGCTAAACAGGTTTACCAAGGATTCAAGCCTTTGTATGGTGAGGATGTTGCTGAAACTGTATTTTATTGTGCCAGTCTCCCCGAACATGTATGCATCAACAGTCTTGTTATGACCTGCACGGCACAACCTAATAGTTTTTATTTACATCGGTCTACTGAGCAAGCGAAATTCTAACTTGCACTCCGCCTCGCGTGTTCACCGAAGGTGCAGAGTTGGAAATGTACGGATTCAATCTTCTTTGATCGAAATACAATTGAATGTTCACGCGGTTGCTTAATACATAGTCAACAGTTGGACGAATACTCACTACGCGCTGACCGCCTGTTGCAAAGGCATTGGACTGATCCAATCTTGAGTTGGAATTGATATCATCTCGAATACTAAAATCCAACGCAAACGTAATATCGTTATCTAATTTATTACTCGCTTCTCCCTTGCCTAATTTGAGTCGGAAGGGTAGAGGAAATCCTCTTTTTCTCCATCTCATCCCCACTGTGATTTCAGTTGATCTTACTTCACTCAATTGGTAGTCGAGCAAGCTCATACTCAATTGTCTTGATTTACGGTATTCAAATCGTCCTGATAATTGTCCGGGTGTAGAAAAATCAATTCCCACCAATGGCGCAAATTGTTCTGAGATCAAAATGTTTGGAACCAAGAAATACGGAACATAGTTTCCAGATATGGTATCCACAAAAGAGGGGAAGCCATACAGGAGTGTATCTTGATACAACAACGCCGAGTTGAATCCATTCATGCTCAACGTGGAGTTGTATGCATGAGACATGGTGAAGTTGGTAAATATGCGCTCCATGCCCGATATCCTGCTCAATCCATTGTAGGTAATACGCCAGTTTGGCTTAGGCAAGTATCCACTGAATGGATTTGATTTTACGCTGCCTTCATCACCCGATTTAAGCAATGATATAGATGTTGGATCTTTTTTGGTATAAGCAGATATGAATGCAGGAACCAATACATCCTGAGCATAGCGACCATATCCTTTATAATACCCATCTGTTCCAGGCACTTTACTATATGGGTTTTGTTCTCCCAATCGTTTGGATAGCACCTGCCTGTTCTTTTCAAATTGCTTAAATATTTCACTCGTGTTATTCGGATCGTATTTACCAAAAAGCGTTTGAAAAGAAATATAACTGATGCTAAATCCACCACCCGAATACGGATTCAATGAACTGAAGTTTCCATTTCCGCTGGTGTCTTTGAACAAGGTTGAATAATTCTTAGATAAATTTCTATCTAAGGTTAAATCAATCAAGAAATCTCTTGCCGGTTCTACTTGTGCTGTAATGTTGAGTTTCTGCTCGTAATTCTGTAAGAACAAATTGTTGAGGATAGGATCTTTGGTAATCAACCCTTTTTTGGCGATGTCTTGCAGCCAAGAAACATCTTTCTGTTTGCCCATCACAAAATCCATACCCGGCGCCATGCTTCTCCAGTTCTGTCCAAACGTTCGTGTGCTGTCGGTATATCCTGGCAAGAATGTTGTTCCTCCTTCATTGTATGTGGCTCCCACACGTTTAACAGCAGAAACCATACGCAATCCAGTTTTCTCAATGCCCGATAATGCATTTTGAGGTTTGGCTGCTTTGGGTACTTGAAGCTTCGCAATAGTAGCTTCATAGGCTTCAATCTTTTTATCGCTACGTTCTTTTTTCTTTTCGTCTTTTTGAATTTGCTTTTTCAGCTTGGAAATTTTCCTATTGAGTTTGTTTATTTTTCTTTGGTTAGCGGGACTTACCACACCATCAGGATTGGGTTGTGGTGGCGCTTGATCCTGCATGTTGGACTCTTCCAGTTTTCTGAATACTTTAAACTTATTGTAAAGCTGACCAAAATTTAATTCTGCTGTAGCTCCTGTTTGTCCGCTGTTTTGTATTGTATTGCCTAAGGTTACGGCAAGTCGAGATGCACCAACCCAATTATACGTTGTTCTGTATGCAACATTCAATGTAGTCCAATCCAAAAGCGGGAATAAATTGGTGGGCACATTGTAGGTGAAATCAGTCGATTGATTATAGATGGTATTTCTACCGCCTTTCAAAAGATTCTGCATGATAGAATCGCGCTTTTGCTTTGTATCAATTCTACCTATGGGTTCGTCCACACGCGAATTGTTTACGGCTTTGAAATCAACATTTAAGCTTTTGGTTAAATCCCAACGCATGTTGTAGTTTCTATCCACTACAAAATACTTGTCATACGTTTCAGGGATCTTGAATTTACCGCCTCCTACATTTCTAGGTCTGATCGCTCCAAACTGTCTTCTGCTGTCCATACGAATACCAATCAAGGACGGTGTAGGATTGAAATTAAAATTCTTGATGGAAGCAACCCAAGGTGAATTGGATTTGATAAGTTTCTTAAATGGCTCTATGTATTTAGGTTGAGTGTTATAGTTATATCCTATTCCCCCTTGTGTTTTACTGACTTCATTGCTTTCAATGAGGGGATTATTTTGTTTTGTTTCTGTAAACGAATAATTGAAGTCGAAATTCGATAGACTCCAGAGTCGAATTTTTTGATCTTGTTTCTGTGCAAAACGAACATTGGTGAAGTTGAACGTTTTAATTCCAGTGAAATCAACTGCATCGTTGCGTATTGAATCCCTTTTGTCTTTATATAAATTCAACTTCTGTTTGAGTGTGATGTCCTTGTCGTACGGATCAAATTCTGGAGAGCTGATGATTTGAGATAGGTTGGCAAAGAAAGGTATTTCAAGGCCAAGGCTCTTGGGTAATAATTTACCCAGTTGCAAATTGGCAGAAACATCAAATTGCTTGAGATCATCTCTAAATCTGTCGTTCACGCGTTGTTCCAATTGACCAAAGCCAATGGTATGGATGTTGGCCGACATGGAAATATTTCCGAGATCAGCCAATTGCAAATTCATTTGTCCCACTGCAGCCCATCCGCCTTCTTCATCCAAGCCGGATAACCTCAATTCGTTGATCCAGACTTCTACGTTTACCGGTCTGCCGCCCGCAGGGTCTTTGGGGTTTTCTACGCCTGCCAATATCCCGCGCACTTCACCCAAGTTGGGATTACCAACTATAGAAAATATTTTTCCATTGATGTTCTTCCGGTATATCGCATTGAAATTATTGGTATTAAAATTTCTTTCGTTTTTAAGCCTAATCAATTCTTCAAGTTCAAAATTTAATTCATTTTCTGAAGGCCAGATTATGTTTTCATCTGTAGTACCAAATGGAGTTACTTTCAATGGAAACTTGATTTCGTAGAAATTGTTGATGTAGTCGTTTCCAAGTCGGACTACTGCATATACTTCTCCATCTCTGAGTTTGGGATATTCTTTCAAGCTCTCGGCATGATAAAACATGGAGAGTTTTTTATACTGACGAAGATCGTGATTGAATGATTTGAATACAGCACGGGCATCTCCCTCAACTAGGTTGATGATATTCATGCTCAACGCTTGTTCGTTTTGAAGGATGTTGATACCGCCGTTGCTTAGCGTTTGCACGCGCTCAATTCCGGGTGGAGTTCGGTAAGGAATGGGATCTCTACGATCATTCTCTTCGATATTTACTGCGGATACGTTGAAACGGGTAGGACTGTTAGCCAAATCAATGGTTCTGTAATTACCCAGTGTATCTAAGTCAAATGCAAACCGTCTCCAGTTGTTACGAACCAATTCAATTTTAGCAAAACGAAGTACAATCGAATCCGAAAAGTCCGTTAGGAACATTCTAAAGAAGCGGATGGATTTAAAATCAGGGATCTCGCCAATTTTTGCATTGTATGCTGTTACTGGAATTCGGAATTGATACCAGAATTGATCTTGACGAGTTCCATCCGCCAGTGTAACATTCACCACTTTTTTATCTGCAATGAAATTTTGTCCCACTTGCATGCTGGGGTCATTACTCGGTTTGAAATCCACCCGGTATTGAAAGTATTCCTCAGCTTCGTTTAGTGTATTGTCGCGGTTCAAATCTTCTCCATCAGGTTATAAGGTAAATGCCGATGCAAAATCAGCACCTGCTTTTGCAACCGGTGAGTTGCCTTGTGGGTTATTGAAATTTTTATACCGTGTTAGTATTCCGGAGCCATCCTTATCAAAGCTTTCATCACGGTAGTATTTGAAATTATCGGCTGATGGATCTTTATTTGCGTCTTGATATGCTTTCGATGTTACGCCATATCTAGAGGCCAAGTCGTTTAAATAGTCTCTTCTCACACTCAATTCCAATGAATCATTCATTCCATCCAGACCTACGTCTTGGAAGGGACGATCAGCAGGATCGTTGCTGAATCCTTGTGTGATTTGAATGGGGTTGATTGGCATCTTTCCCCAATTGGATGATGTGGTTGCTGATGGAATACTTGGTGTGGGTAAACCATTTTCATAAAACCGTCTGGAGTCTTTCAAAATATCCTCAGAAATATTTCCAAGGTTCAGGTATAAAGAACCACCTTGTGGATTGGCTCCCTTAATAAACGGATCCAACACCCAAAATTCTATGAATTCGATGTTGGCAGTTTCAAAATCTGTTTGATCGATGCCGCGCATGATACCGCCCCAACGTTTGTTTGGATTTTTGAGTGTTCCGTTGCTTTCAATGTTGTTGGCATCATAGTTATACGGACCTCTTTCTTTTGGATAATAAGCGAGATCGAATGTCACCAACTGGCTTTGTCCGAAGTCGGGTGTTCTTCTTGGAAAAATTTCTTGCTGACCCACACTGCGCACACGGGGATCGGAGAGTTGGGTTAAATCATTTCGCAGGGGATTGTTTTGATTTCTTTTTTCTTGAAGAATCGGTTCGATATTATACCAGGCCAGTTTGGCGCGGTTCTTTCCATAATCTAGGTTATCAAATGCAGTCGCTTCCGGGAACATGGTATTTCCAAAGCGATCGAGTGCTCCAAAGGGAGTAGATGCAAGCGTCCATCCTACAATAGGGAAACGCAAATCGATACTTGATTTTGTTCCTTCAAAATCATCAAGGTAAATCAATCCATCGCCACCTTTTCCAATTTGAGGAGCGTGACCTGGAGTAATTTTTGCAGCTTCCGCTGAAGCGTTGATGCTGGATACGCCATTGGCTTCGTAAAACGGAAGTTTACTCAACCATTTGTTGAGTCGGGGTAATTCTGAATTGTACGTCATGTCGATCCCAGTCATCGTATTGCGAATGGGATCAGAACCGTATTCCATTTTGGTGAAGAATGGGCGTTCGCTTAAGCGAACCATCGAGCCGCCCACAGATAATTTATCGTTGAAAAGATAATCCCATCGAAGACCCATGTAGGTTCGTTGTTGTACACCAAATGTGGCATTGTTTTCAAATTGCACATTTACAGGTAAACCTGAATTGACGATGGCGTTGTTGATGATCTTCAAGGTACCCGACATGTAGTCGATGGTATAGTCTGAGTTTTCAACCAGAACTTGTCCGCCTGCTGTAACCGTTACCGATCCCGGAGGTATATTAAATGCATTCAATGATATTTCTCCGCTGGTACCGCCTGATGATTTGGAAGTTCCACGCATGATGAAGCGATTCAGATTCGCATAGGTTTGTGCAATTGCTTTGATGGTATCGTAGAGCGGGTAGAATAAATATTTTTCTCGCAGTAGCGGATCCGTGGTGAAGATGTAATCAAGGTCGTGACCAAAAGGTTCGAGAACAGGGAAGATGATTCGACTTTGATAGGAGTTGACCGTATAGCCTTCTACGAAATCGAATACCCCATCGGGTTGCGGATCGTTTTGGTTGTTGAGTCGATCTAAATTCATGAGGGTGATCAAAGGAACACCTGCTTGATCACCTTCGGGGATGTATCTTTTTTCACCACCACCGGGTTCTTGATACAATACATTGAATTGAAAATCTTGACGTTCCAATTGACCAGAACCAACGGGGTAAACGTTTTTCATCATCAGATCCCAAATGGGAAGAGAAGTACGTTGTGATGTTGCTTTTAGAAGTTTTAGGAATAAAACTTTTTGAACACCGTTTGCAGAATCGACTGGAACATCCTGAGCAAACTCACCCACTTGATATACTTTTCCGTTGAGGGTATATTGGAAAGCAACACCAAGAACTTCATCGGGTTGCAGTGAAACATTGAGGGAGATGAATCCCAGTTGGCGATTGAAATAATATTGGGTGGTATCAAGTTTGCGGGCAAATGTTTTTTCAAAATCGCGTACAGGTTGTAAGCCCAAGCTGTTCAGATAGTTGCTCACTTGAGCAGGATTTCTGCTTGATGGGTTGCTGACGATTTTGTTGTATAGGTTATTGCTTCCGTTTGAAGGAAAGATAGCTCCAGGAGT
>JAULVY010000160.1:0-7346 GCA_032110825.1 Chitinophagaceae bacterium
TTTGCTTTTTCGCTGATAAAAATTCCATTCAATAATGCATTTTCCATAGTTTGATTTCTTTTGCAAAGGTACTACAACATCAAAACCGTTCATAATAGAAATAATGTTAAATTCGAGTAGTTCCAACTGGCTTAAAATGAATAAAATAGATCATGTTGCCTTTGCTGTACGTTCGCTGGAGCTATCTATTCCCGTCTTTGAAAAGCTGCTCAATACCCCCTGTTACAAAAGCGAAGAAGTTCCATCGCAGCAGGTTATAACCGCATTTTTCAAATCAGGCGAAAGTAAAATAGAACTGCTTCAAAGCACAGATGAAGGTGGAACCATAGCTCGATTTCTAGAAAAGCGTGGTGAAGGCATGCACCATATTGCATTTGCAGTTGAAAATATAGTTGAGGAAATCAATAGGCTAAAATCAGAGGGCTTTTCTTTTTTGCAAGAAGAGCCTATGGTGGGGGCAGATCAAAAATGGGTTGTTTTCCTTCACCCCAAATGTACAAATGGAGTATTGGTTGAGCTCTGTCAGGAAATTCCCAATTGATTTCAAGAAATACTGAGTTTTTCAACAGCAAGCTGAGCTGCAAGCTGCCCTGCATCTTTTTTGTTAAACGCCTTGCCCTCTGCAATTACATCCCCATCGAGTACTGCTCCAACAGTAAATAGCCTACGTCCATTCTCAACTTTCTCTTCCAGGGTTTCAAATTCCAAGAGTTTCCCCGAACGATTAGCCCAGCTGTAGAGTTTATTTTTTTGATTGATTTCAGTATTTTCCAAATCCTCCATGAATAAATGAGGGACAATCAATTTTTTAAATACCCATTTTTTGGCAGCGAGATGACCCTTATCAATGTAAATCGCACCAACCAAAGCTTCTAGGGCGTTTCCAAAAATTTGACTTGATTTCAGAGAATGATCGTGTCTGTTGTAAACGGTAATTTTTTTGAGTCCCATTTTAACAGCAATCTCATTGAGTGTTTGTCGATTAACCATTTTACTCCGCATCTCGGTAAGAAACCCCTCCCCTTTATACGGATACTTCATAAATAGAAAATCGGCAATTACTCCTCCCAAGATAGCGTCTCCGAGGTACTCCAATCGTTCGTTGTTTTCGCTGGCTTTTTCTTTTACTGATCTGTGCGTGAGTGCTGCGGTATAGAGTACAATTTTACCGGGATTAAAGCCTAAAATATTGGAAAGCTGATCCAAAAATTCTTTTTTCTTTCCACTGCTGAGCAGGTATTTTATTCGGTAAAACAAATTATGCCTTTAGGTAAGGAATAGGAAGTAGTAACTACATGAATTTAAGCATACTTCTTTACAATCAAAGAAGCATTATGCCCTCCAAAGCCAAAGGTATTGCTGAGGGCAGCCCTAACTGTACGTTTTTTGGATTTCCAGAATGTAAAATCCAAGCGGGGATCTAACTGATCATCGTCGGTAAAGTGATTGATGGTTGGGGGAACCTCATCGTACATAACTGAATACACACATGCAATAGCCTCTATAACACCTGCAGCACCCAGTAAATGACCGGTCATGGACTTGGTAGAGCTTATGTTTAAATCATAAGCATGTTCTCCAAAAACGCCCAGTATCGCTTTTGTTTCAGCAATATCACCCAATGGTGTAGAGGTGCCATGAACATTGATGTAGTCAATATCTTCGGGTTTCATACCAGCTTCCTCCAAGGAAACGCGCATCACATTGATTGCACCCAAGCCTTCAGGATGGGGAGCTGTAATATGATAGGCGTCAGCAGTAGCACCTCCCCCGGCAATCTCCGCATAAATGGTGGCTCCTCGCTTTTTTGCATGCTCCAATTCTTCTAAAATCAACGCTCCGCTTCCCTCTCCCATTACAAAACCGTCGCGGTCTTTATCAAAAGGTCTAGAAGCCGTCTTTGGATCATCGTTTCGCTCGCTCAATGCCTTCATCGCATTGAAACCAG
The DNA here is from genome assembly GCA_032110825.1 of Chitinophagaceae bacterium. Lineage (GTDB taxonomy): Bacteria > Bacteroidota > Bacteroidia > Chitinophagales > Chitinophagaceae > Pollutibacter. The sequence continues at coordinate 1,949 of JAULVY010000160.1, forward strand.
CAACACCAGCATCAGAAACTACCGCTTCACTCCCTCCAGCAACCATTACATCTGCTTTTCCCAAACGGATGTAATGAAATGCTTCAATCAACGCATGTGTTGACGATGCGCAGGCACTAACTACGGCAAAATTGGGACCTCTAAATCCATGGCGCATGGAAATTTGACCTGCAGCAATATCCAAAATCATTTTGGGGATGAAGAATGGATTGAAACGTGGAGTACCATCGCCTTTTGCGTAAGCCATAACTTCCTCCTGGAAAGTAAGCAAGCCGCCAATACCACTTGAAAAAATCACACCGGTACGATCAGGGTTTACATTTTCCTTAGAAATTCCAGCATGACGAATAGCTTCATCACTGGATACCAAAGCCAATTGTGTAAAACGATCAATTTTTCTAGCCTCTTTCTTATCCAGGTAGGCAACAGGATCAAACCCCTTTACTTCGCACGCAAATCGGGTTTTAAATTTAGACGAATCAAAGAGTGTTATGCGGTCAGCACCAGATACACCATTTTTCAGTCCATTCCAATACGCTTCAGCAGTATTGCCAATGGGAGTAATGGCACCAATTCCGGTGATTACGACTCTTTTAAGCTCCATATTTAGAAAGATGGGGGACAGAGGTCCCGATTACTTGGCGTGTTCTTCCAAATACGCTACAGCTTGGCCAACAGTAGTGATGGTTTCAGCTTGCTCATCCGGAATAGAGATATTGAATTCTTTTTCGAATTCCATGATCAGTTCAACTGTGTCGAGAGAATCTGCTCCGAGATCGTTTGTGAAAGAAGCCTCTCCGGTAATCTCGTTTTCATCAACACCGAGTTTGTCAACAATAATTTTCTTTACTCTTGTTGCAATGTCTGACATGATTGTAATTTTTGGTTATTAGATCGCAAAAATAAACTATTTGGAATAAAAACCATTTTTAAAGCGAATTTAAAAGGAACTATTTTTCAACAAAATGGATTTACAAGCCATTAAAAATCAATACATAAGATCAAGATCAGTTGAAGCTGACCCAAACTTTATTGCCGCATAAAAATAAAAACAGAGATAGGGCACTAAAAATATTTAGCTTAAATTGTTGTATGCCAATTCGGATCATAGACCATGGATCTCCCTCTTACGAGGAAATGATTGCTTTGAGAATGGAAATTCTAAGGAAACCCTTGGAATTATCATTTGTTCCAGAAGATTTGGCAAAAGAAGCCAACGATATCCTGATCGGCGTTTACGATGAAGACCGTTTGGTAGCATGTTGCATTTTAACCAAGCACACCGAGGATACATGCAAACTCCGTCAAATGGCCGTGCATCCTAAAATGCAAAAGAATGGAGTTGGAGTTGCATTGATGCATTTTGCCGAAAACCTTGCACGCGACAATGGATACAAAAACATGGTGATGAACTCCAGAAAAACTGCCATTGGATTTTACGAGAAACTTGGATTCTCTATTTGCAGTGATGAATTTGTTGAGGTCACCATCCCTCATTTTCAAATGAGTAAAAAACTCATTTAACTTTTAGCTATCCCTTGCTTCATTAATTTTCGAGCTTCGTCAAGTGATTCTTGATCTTGAAATGCATTTTTGGGTATTAGAAAAAAGGTTCGGGTATCGAAGTAAAGATGAAAAAATCCGGGTGTTTCATAAAAGGAACTGAACTCCCTCCAGGCCCAACTTTTATTCCGTTGGGGCGTCTCAATAAAAAAATGTTGCTCTGAAATAACAACATCAAATTCATCCTTGAAGGTTTTGCTTTTGCTGTAAATCAATGCAGGCAACCAAATCCAAAATGCAACCATCATGGAAATCCAAAGAACCGAGCTCATTAAAAAAGGCAATGGGGAAATGAGTTTCAATGCAAACAAAATGGCAGCGAGAATGGCAAATACATTAACCAAGATAATCATGAGTTTGATCTCACGTCTGGAAATGAAATGGTACCGCAGTGCCTGCAGTACCTTTCCTTTTTCGTAACGAATAGCGAGTCTCACATTTTATTTTTAGCTACACCCCATGCTGTTGCCACAATTCAAACACTTGTAGCAGGTTCCGCTCCTCACCGTGATGTGTCCGCAAGTATTGCATGCTGGCGCATCACTTTGCATACTCTTCATGAACTCCTGAGTGCTGTTTTCAGACTTCACTGCTGCTACAGTTGCTTTAGGTGCCTTAGAAGCGGCAGTCTGTGAGCTTGAATTGGTTGGGGCAACTACGCGAACATCGGATAATTCTGGACCAGCATCGTCCCAATCGTCTTTGCCTGTATTCATCACTTCCGGCTTATCTAAAACATGAACCAAATCGGTTCTGTTAAGGTACTCATAGGCCAAGCAACGGAACACAAAATCAATGATGGAGGTAGTCGACTTGATGTTGGGATGGTCTACCATTCCAGAAGGTTCAAACTTGGTAAAGACAAATTTCTCTACAAATTCTTCCAACGGAACTCCGTATTGTAAGCCAACAGAAACCGAAATAGCAAAGCAGTTCATCAGGCTGCGAAGGGTTGAACCTTCTTTCGCCAAATCAATGAAAATTTCTCCAAGGGTATGATCGTTATACTCACCCGTACGGAGGAAGATAGCTTGGCCATTGATTTTAGCTTTTTGCGTAAATCCTCTTCTTTTGGATGGGAGCGTTTTTCTTTCAACTATTCTTGAGAGCTGGCGCTTCAACTGGGTATCCGGTGATGCCTGCATTCTTTTTTGCAATTCGTTGAGCAACTCATCTACCGTTAGCTTGCTTACATCAATAAATTGGCTATCGGCTGATGCTGTTTCAGCTTCCTCGTCTGATGAAGCCTTGCTGTCGCTTTTGTTGCTCAATGGCTGACTCAACTTAGATCCATCGCGGTAAAGAGCACAAGCCTTCAACCCCAATTCCCAACTGAGTTTATAGCAATCAGCAATTTCGTCTATATTGGCTTCATTGGGGAGATTGATGGTTTTAGAAATGGCACCACTGATGAAAGGCTGAGCTGCACCCATCATTCGGATATGCCCATGGGCATGAATATAACGCTCCCCTTTTTTACCACATTTGTTTGCACAATCAAATACTGGATAGTGCTCCTCCTTCAGATGTGGTGCTCCTTCGATGGTCATGGTACCACACACGTAATCATTGGCTGCATCAATTTGAGCACCAGTGAAACCTAACGCCTGCAACATATTCCAGTCGAAATTGAAATATTGCTCCGGTGTAAATCCAAGTCTCTGCAAACACTCTTCTCCCAATGTGTAAACGTTGAAAACAAATCCAACTTCAAATGCAGATAGAACAGCATCATCCAATTTCTTGATCTCTTCTGCTATAAATCCTTTTTCACTAAGTGTTTGGTGATTGATAAACGGTGCTCCGGCAAAACTTGCAGCACCAACTGCGTATTTGATGATGGACTCTTGCTCTGCAGCAGTATATTTCAGGTTGGCAAGTGCTTGTGGCACCGACTGGTTGATGATTTTGAAATAACCACCACCGGAAAGCTTTTTGAATTTAACCAATGCAAAATCTGGTTCTACGCCTGTAGTATCACAATCCATTACCAAACCAATGGTTCCGGTTGGCGCAATTACAGTTGTTTGCGCATTGCGGTATCCGTATTTCTCTCCTAATTCAACCGCATCATCCCATGCTTTGCATGCTGCCTTCAACATGTAATCAGGACAATCCTTAGCTTTGATTCCCTGCGGCTTGATGCTCAACCCTACATATGCGTCATCAGCATCATAAGCAGCTGCGCGGTGATTGCGCATAACTTTGAGCATATCTTCTTTATTGTCTTTATAACGCGGAAACGGACCATGAATTTTAGCTATTTCAGCTGAGGTCTTGTAAGAAATACCCGTCATAATAGCGGTAATTGCTCCTGCAATGCCTCGGGCTTCATCGCTGTCGTAAGGAATGCCACTCACCATCAACATACTTCCCAAATTGGCATATCCCAATCCAAGGGTGCGGTAGTCATAGCTAAGCTGAGCCACTTCCTTACTAGGAAACTGAGCCATCAATACAGATACTTCAAGCACTACCGTCCACAAACGAACGGTGTACTCAAATCCTTTTACATCAAAACTATTGTCGCTTTCGTTAAAGAACTTTCTGAGGTTTGCAGAGGCCAAATTACATGCCGTATTGTCTAAGAACATGTATTCGCTACACGGGTTGGAGGCGCGAATACGACCACCTTGCGGACACGTATGCCATTCGTTGATGGTGGTGTCGTACTGAGTTCCAGGATCTGCACATCTCCATGCGGCATATGCAATCTTGTCCCACAACGCCTTGGCCGGAATTTTTTTCATCACCCGACCATCCATTCTGCCAGTAAGTTCCCAATCTTCGCCCTTTTCCAATTTTTCAAAGAATGAATTGGGAATACGAACTGAGTTGTTTGAGTTTTGTCCACTTACTGTGCGGTAAGCCTCCCCCTCATAATCACTAGAATATCCAGCTGCAATCAATGCTGCAACCTTCTTTTCTTCTTCTACCTTCCAATCAATGAATGTTTCGATTTCTGGATGATCCAAATCCAAACATACCATTTTGGCTGCTCTACGTGTGGTTCCACCGCTTTTTATAGCTCCTGCAGCTCGATCACCAATTTTTAAAAAGCTCATCAATCCCGAAGATGTGCCGCCACCAGATAGCTTTTCTCCCTCACCTCTCAAATTGGAAAAATTGGTTCCAACGCCAGAGCCGTATTTGAAAATCCTGGCTTCACGAACCCAGAGATCCATGATGCCACCTTCGTTTACCAAATCATCATCAACACTCAAGATGAAACAAGCATGAGGCTGTGGACGCTCGTAAGCAGAAGTCGATTTCTTCAGCTCCCCATCATTTTGGTCTACATAATAGTGCCCTTGAGGCTTGCCCTTGATTCCATAACTCTCATGTAATCCGGTATTGAACCACTGAGGTGAATTTGGAACACAGGCCTGATTCAAAATGCAATACACCAACTCTTCGTAAAATACCTGAGCATCATCAGATGAAGCAAAATATCCATAACGCTCACCCCACACTCTCCAACAATTGGCCATGCGATGCGCTACTTGCTTTGCAGAAGTCTCTCTGCCCAAAGAACCATCCGGCTGAGGAACACCTGCCTTGCGAAAGTATTTTTGCGCAAGAATATCGGTTGCGACTTGAGACCAGCTTTTGGGAACTCGCAGGCGCGTCATCTCAAAGACGACGGATCCGTCCGGGTTGCGAATCACGGAAGAGCGCTCTTCCCATTGGATGCAGTCGAGGGCCCCGCGACCCTGTGAGACAAACGTATTCCGGACAGATAATTGAATGGGATGCTGCGATGAAATCGGAAATCATTCTGGCACCCGATAGGCTTGCCTGGGATGCCCTACCTAAAGTACTGCCCGGCCCTGAC
>JAULVY010000160.1:7356-9071 GCA_032110825.1 Chitinophagaceae bacterium
CTGACTCCATTGTTTCGGGACCTCTACATTGTTCATTTCAAATACAACTTCTCCAGTTGGATTTCTGATAACCGATGTACGATAGTCGTATTCAAACATATCGTAAACAGGTACATGGTCAGAGGTGAAATGTCTTGTAAACTTCAGCCCTTGGCTGCTGGCGGTAGTTTTGGTTTTGTTGCTTGGCATCGTAAGTTCGTCTTGTATAGGTGGTTAATCAGGCCTTTTTAAATTTTTTGGAAAGAGTACGAAAATATCCCTCTATGATTTTTTTTCAAGCGTCTAAATATCAACACCCTGTTGATAACTGCATCGATCCGCATCAGCAAAGGATTTGCTTATTTATACACGTTTTTTGTAAAAAAAATTTTGGTTGAGATGAAGAAATTCAATAGATATGAATTTACGCTATTTTTTAACGATACAAACTACAAAAATTCATCTCTCTGGATTTGGTTGTAAGTATATTTGCAGATAAACAATTTTCTTTGATTAAGCTCTCCAAAACGCTTTACCTTTCGCTATTTGCACACGTTGTTGCCCTTGCCTCTGCTCAAGCACAAACAGAGAAATTCAGTGGATGGGGAATGGCCATGCACACCATAAAAATCGACTCCAACTTTAGTATATTTTTTGATGCTCAAATTCGAAGTACAGATGAATGGAGTCAGACCGAAACAGTGATAGTCCGACCCGGGCTCGCATACTTTTTCAATAAAAATGTGTCCCTCACCTTTGGCATTGCCTATATCGAAAATTGGAGAACCGTTGGATCGGTTAGAGATGGAGTTACAGATAATCGTCTTTGGCAACAATTGATCATCAACAAACCCCGTTCGCATAGCCTTCTTCAGCATCGTTTGCGATTGGAAGAAAGAAGAATTCCAACACTTTTGGTTCAAAACAATGAATTGATTAAATCCAATCAGCAATTCAATGCGCGTTTCAGATACCTTACGCGTTACATGACCAAGTTTTCAAAAACCAAATCCTTATCAAAGGGCGTATATGCTGCTCTTCAAAATGAGTTCTTCATCAATACCCTTGGAGGGAAATACACAAACAATAAACTAGTTGATCAATCCAGAACTTATGCCGGATTGGGTTATCGCTTTGGGAAAACAATGGATGTAGAATTCGGATACATGCTCCAATATATGGAAGGAAAATCCAATGTATACAGCACCAACAACATCCTACAACTCTCCTCTTTCCTTCGTTTATAGAAAAGTTTTTCGCACATTTGCATTATATACATCAAATTGACCCCAACCGTATATCATAAAATCTTAGAAAGAAAGCAGGGAAGAAAAAAATCACTTGCCGTATTGGTAGATCCCGATAAGACTTCGGTTGTGCAAACCGACATACTATTGGAAAACTGCGTAACTGCTGACGTAGATTTGATTTTTGTTGGAGGAAGCTTGGTGGTAAGCGACCATCTAGAACAACTGGTGCAACATATAAAAAGAGAATGCAATATCCCTGTGGTTCTCTTCCCTGGAAGCCCTTCACAGGTTACACCTTTCGCGGACGCATTGCTTTACCTATCACTGATATCGGGCAGAAACGCTGAACTGCTCATTGGTCAACACGTAATTTCGGCTCCCCTGGTTCGCAAAAGTGGACTAGAAATTCTCTCTACCGGATACATGGTCATTGATGGAGGAGCCCCCACAACCGTGTCCTATATTAGCAATGCAAGCCCCATTCCT
>JAULVY010000161.1:0-3650 GCA_032110825.1 Chitinophagaceae bacterium
ATCAATAAACCTGTTAGCTTGATTGCACGGCAAATAGGTGATCAATACAAATGGAGCCCCGCAGAAGGGTTAAATAACCCGCTGGTTCGAATTCCTTTGCTTGTGCCAACCAAAGACGCAAAGTATACGGTTTCCATTACCAATGCTGCAGGTTGTATTACAACCGATACGGTTAAGATCAACATCTTTGATGAGCAAGATGTATTTGTTGCTGGAGCGTTCACTCCAAACCGTGATGGTAAAAACGATAGAATCTACCCCATACTGGTAGGCGTTGATGTATTTGTCAATTTGAGAATTTACAATCGCTGGGGAAATATAGTGTACTCGAGTAATTCAATCGATCCCAATTTAGGATGGGATGGAACCTATCGCGGAAAAGATCAGCCTGCAGATACCTATACATGGGTTGCGGAGGCAATTGGACTGAATGGAAAAACAATTCGAAAATCTGGATCACTGGTGTTGATACGATGATGAGAAAACTGTTACATAGCACAATTATTTTATTTTCTCTTCTTACCCAGAGTAAGGCGCAGGATCCGCATTACTCTCAATATTTTCATGCACCACTTTCTTTGAATCCCTCTTTTACCGGTTACTATGATGGCGAACATCGATTGGCAACCAATTTCAGAAATCAATGGTTGGGCGCTGGCGAGCCTTTTACTACGGCAACCATTGGCTTTGATACACGAATCATGAGAGCCAAACTCGATAAAAGTATTTTTGGGGTAGGAGTGAATCTAATCAGTGATCGAACTGCTAAAGGTGCATACAGCAGCAATTACATTTCACTTTCAACCGCATATCATCAAGCTTTGGATGAGGAAGGATTTCAACATCTCGCTATCGGATTTCAAGCCAGCTCAGGATCTCGACTTTTAGATTACAATCGAATTCCATTTAATTCACAATTCAGTAGCAGGGGATTTGATCTTTCCATTCCCAATGGTGAAGACTTCCCAACCCGAAGGGCTTCCTACGCAGACTTCAATGTGGGTGCGATGTATAATTACCTGAAAGACCGCAATCGTTTTTTTATTGGAACATCTTTGTATCATGTGAACCAGCCTAGCATGACCTTCTTGGGGAATGATCCGTATGTATTGCCATCCCGACTCACCATCCATAGCGGTGCATCTTTTTTGGTTGGTATGCAGGGCGAACTTTTCTTGAGTGTACAACACATGTCACAGGGTACAGCAAGAAATACTTCCATGGGAGTTGCTTATGGCTTTAGTCCATTTGTAGGCGACGACAACAATGTATTTTACACCGGACTATTCTACCGCAACAAAGATGCAGTATATCCATATTTGGGATACCTGTACAACGATATTCAAATTGGAATGAGTTACGACATCAATACGTCAAACATTCAGGTGAGCAATAAACGCAATAGAAGTTTTGAACTTTCCATCATCTATCATTTCTTTGATCCAAACGAAGTTAGACGCGTAATGCCTTGGCACTGATCACCACGCAATTCCATAATCTTCTCCATGGTTGCTGGATCCTCCCCAAAGACTACCATGCTTCCAATCAAAATAAATTGCATTGATGGGTCCTGATGTTCGATCATCAAAGCTCAACGTATATCCCATCTTTTTCAATGCCGTTCTCACCGATTCGGGTGTTTTATCAATCAGCAAAATGCTTCCAGGCTTAGGCTTTCTGTCCTCAACCTTCATACCACCCAACGATAACCAAAGTTGATTAGAATTAATATTGGCTGCCTCAGTTGCTTGTTGTACAGTCATGCCAAACTCAACCATATTCAAAAAGAACTGCAATAGGTTTTGGTCCTGTGTATCTCCACCTTGAACAGCAAAGGATAAAAACGGCTTCCCATCTTTCAAGGCTAAACTAGGCGTAAGTGTTACGCGTGGTCTTTTTCCAGGTGCTACCACATTAAACGGATTGAGTGCAGAGTCGAGTACAAAACTTTGCATACGCTGACTCATTCCAACACCCGTTTTTCCGGCAATACAAGCAGGAATCCATCCACCACTGGGGGTAATCGATACAATCCAACCTTCTTTATCCGCTGCTTCTACTGATGTTGTGCCTCTCCACAAGCGATCCTGATACGCAGCTTCTGCCATGGCAATTTCTGTTGAATCATGCGCAGGAACAAAATTGCGTAAAGAACTATCGTTACCCCAAAAGCCTCTGCTGCTCATCAATTCTTTGTATGGGTTTGTTTTTCCTTCAAATGGGTAGGGGTCACCCGGACCCACATTGGCATCGTTTTGAGTGGGATTGATTTGAGCGGCTCGTTGCTTTGCATACTCTTTGCTCAATAATCCTTTGATGGGTTCTTGCGGACCATGATGAGGATCTCCATAGTAAAAATCTCGATCAGCAAAAGCCAGATTCATAGCCTGATAAACGGTGTGAATGTATTCTGTACTGTTGTATCCCATTTTTTTGAGATCAAAATTTTCTAGAATATTCAAAGCCTGCAGCATCGACGGACCTTGTGTCCATTCTTGCATTTTATATACATCAATGCCTTTGTAATTGATTTTTCGGGGTTCCTCTTCTATAGGCTTCCATTTTGCTAAATCTTCCTTCGTAATGAGTCCACCTTGCTCTTTACTTCCTCTCACAAATTCGTCAGCAATATCTCCTTTGTAAAAACGATCGTATGCAGCTTGAATAGCTTGCTTACGTGTAGCTCCTTTTTTCAATGCAGCCTGCTCTGCTTCCACTAATTTTGTTAAGGTGTTAAAGAGGTCCTGCTGCACAAAGATTTCACCAGCTTCAGGAGCTTCTCTTTTTTCTCCTAAGTGAGGAAGAAAAACAGATTTACTGTATGGCCATTCTTTAATGCGTTGCTTAGCACGTTCAATACTATTTGCTGTTTGTGCTTCAATGGGATATCCAGCTGCCAATTGCATCGCTGGCTCCAACACCTGCTTCAAGCTCATGGTTCCATATTCGGCTAGCATATGGCATATGCCACCGGGTGTTCCGGGTGTTGTTGCTGCCAAGGGACCATACTCGGGAGGGAAATTATAGCCTTTGCTTTTGAAAAACTCAGGAGTAGCTCCTGTTGGTGCAACGCCCATGGCATTGATGCTGATTACTTTTTTAGTCTTTGGATTATAGATCAACGTTTGTGTTTCACCTCCCCAACTCAATACATCCCACATGGTGCAGGTTGCTGCTAGCATGGCACATGCAGCATCAACAGCATTACCTCCTCTATTAAATATAGTTGCTCCAGCAGTCGCTGCCAGTGGTTTACCCGTAATGGCCATCCAGTTTTTTCCATGCAAAGGAGGCTTCTGTGTTTGCTGCGCAACTGCCGATAAACTTAAAATTCCAGCTAAGAAAAATGTCAATGTCTTTTTCATATTATCCTTTGTAAAGTTTTCCTTTTTTCATAATGATGTCAACGCGTTGCAAAAGGCTCATGAACTTAAGCGCATCTCCTTTAACAGCTATGATGTCTGCTTGTTTACCTTCACTCACAGTCCCAACTTTATCATCAACTCCCATAAAAACCGATGGCCAATAGGTTGCGGATTTTATTGCTTGTACGGGATCAACTCCAAACACCCTCGTCCATACATCCAACTCATTCCATGTGCTTTGAGAATGAAACTTCATGGGAATTCCACTATCGGTTCCAATCAACA
>JAULVY010000162.1:0-6131 GCA_032110825.1 Chitinophagaceae bacterium
TTAACTACCCTGTAGTATTGGGTCATGAATTTGGTGGTGTCATTGCTGCTGTAGGTAAACGCGTTGCCGATTGGAAAGAAAGTGATCGTGTTGTTAGTGAAACCTCCGCAGTGATCAATCTCAACAATCCCATGTCAAGATCCGGGAAATACAATTTGGATCCTACGCGCAAAGGATTTGGCTATGGTGTGAATGGCGCCATGACAAAATTTGTTAAAGTTCCTGCACGCTGTTTGCATCGCATCCCAGATCAATTGGCTTTTGAACAAGCATGCTTAACCGAACCTTGTTGCGTTGCATATAATGCTGTTGTAAATAATGCACCTATCAAACCCGGAGATCGGGTAGTGGTTTTAGGTCCTGGTACCATTGGAATTTTATGCGCAGCAATGGCAAAGCTCTGTGGAGCTGAAGTTGCTGTAGTTGGACTCCCTGCAGATAAAAAGAGATTGGAAATTGTAAAACAATATGGATGTGTTCCTATTCTTGAGGATGCATCCGATTGGGCCTTTGAACGAGACGGATTAGGAGCCGATTGTATCATTGATGCAGCAGGGCATAGTTCAACTCTTCAATTGGCTTTGAAATGGGTTCGACCCAACGGTCACATCAGCAAAGTGGGATGGGGTCCTCAGCCGTTGAATTTTTCTCTGGATCCACTGGTTCAAAAAAACATAACCCTACAAGGTAGTTTCAGTCACAATTGGCCCATTTGGGAAAAAGTTATTGGACTACTCGCTAATGGTATGCTGGATGTGAAGCCCATCATGGGTGGAGTGTGGAGCTTAAACGATTGGCACGAAGCATTTGAAAAAATGCACAAAGGGGAAGTGGTTAAAAGTGTATTAAAACCTGCTTGATATGCGGTTAAAAAATAAAGTTATTATCGTAACAGGAAGCACGACTGGTATCGGCAAAGCCATTGCCATCAAATGCGTTGAAGAAGGAGCAAGCGTTGTTCTTCATGGAATTGAAAAAGAGTGGGGCGAAGATGTTAAAAAAAGATTGGGTTCAAATGCAGTGCTGCATATTGAAGATCTTTCTTCTGACACGGTTTCAAAGAATTTAGTCGATCTAGCGCTTCAAACCTTTGGTAAGTTGGATGCTGTGATTAATAATGCAGCCGTTGTTATTTCTTCTAACATCGACACAACAAATAAAGCTTTGTTTGAACAGGTGATGCAGGTCAATACACTCGCTCCTTTTCTGCTTATCAAAGAAGCATTGCCACATCTTGCTCAATCGAAAGGTTCGGTCTTGAATATCGGGTCTGTTAATGCATATAGTGGTGAACCTAATTTGCTGGCATATAGTGTTTCAAAAGGTGCGCTCATGACGCTTACGCGAAATTTAGGAGACAGTCTGCATAGAGAATACGGTATACGCGTAAATCAAATTAATCCGGGGTGGGTACTCACAGAAAAAGAAATAGAACGTAAGCGATCACATGGATTGAGCGACGATTGGTATAAAGATCTCCCTTCAGTGTATGCACCTGCAGGTAGAATTTTATATCCCGAAGAAATTGCCGCTGCTTCCATCTACTGGCTATCCGATGAATGTGGTCCGGTGAGCGGACAAGTTGTAGATATCGAACAGCATCCATTCATTGGTAGAAATCCACCTAAAGACACATCAACTATTCGCCAATCAAAATAATCTACCATGCCCAAGCTGGCTGTATTTCCTAAAGCCTTTATGCATGCTTTATGTAAAGATGGAAGCATGAAGCTTTCCGAGTGGATTCAGCTGGCCTCAGCACTTCCAATCGATGGACTGGAATGGTATGCCGGTTTTCTTGAAATGCAGAACCTGAGTAATTGGGATCTCTTCAGAAAGCAAGTAAATGATTTGGGAAAAGAAATTCCCATGATGTGCTGCTCGCCCGATTTCACACACCACGATGCATCATTTCGCAATGCAGAAATAGAAAAACAAAAGCACTGGATCGACATGACCTATGCTTTGGGTGGAACCTATTGTCGGGTATTATCCGGACAAAAACGACCGGAACTATCGAATGAGCAAGGTATTCAGTTTGCTGCTGAGTGCATACAACAATGTATTCCCTATGCCCAAGAACGCGGGATTACCCTGGTGATTGAAAATCATTACAAGGATGATTTCTGGACCTACCCGGAGTTCGTTCAAAAAATGGATTTGTTTTGTGCTTTAGTTGATAAAATACATCATCCCAATTTTGGAGTCAATTACGATCCAAGTAATACCTATTTGGCAGGTGAAGATCCATTGGATTTACTTCAAAAAATTTCAACTCGTGTGCTAACCATGCATGCAAGCGACCGCTATTTGAAGTATGGGACCTTGGAAGATCTTCGTAACGAAGAGGGGGGTGCTCTAGGATATGCAAAACGACTCAGTCACGGTGAAATTGGAAAAGGCCTGAACAATTACGACGCTATTTTCACCGAGTTGAAGCGGGTTGGTTTTGATGGATGGATTAGTGTGGAGGATGGCGTTGATGGAATGGATCAACTTGAACGCAGTGTGAATTTTCTTCTGAAAAAGATAGGACAGTATTGGCCATAAACAGATGAGTGCTTAAATAAAAAAACCCCACATGAATGCGGGGTTTTTTTATTTCTTTTTTTTTATTCTAGAACTTTAATGTTCTAGGAAGATACTTTTCAATCAGCTCTGTATAATAAGGCTTCAACACTTTCCAATCTGGAGGTGTAGGACATTTTGAATACAGATCATATGGGTTGAATAGCTTAACCCATTTCAACATTTCATGATCATGATCATCGAGTAAATGCTCGTATGCACCTTCGCGATGCCATGCATAGAAAGAATGGTAACGGAGCATGTACAATCCAGATTCAGGAAGATGATCTTTCATCATTTGATAGATGTATTCATCATGTCCCCAACTCATATGCACATTTCTTAATCCGCAATTGGGTTCATAAATACCGTATTTGGTATTGTATTTTGGATTGTTATAATCCGGGTTGTCTTTGAAGAATTCTGGGTAAATGATTTTATCCGAATAGGCACATCCAACAGGGAAGGTATCACCAACAACAGCCCATTGAGGCTCGCCGAATAAACAAAGTACTTTACCCATGTCGTGCATCAATCCAACCAAAACCATCCAATCGGGGTGGCCGTCTCTGCGAATAGCTTCAGATGTTTGAAGCAAATGTTGAAACTGATCCAAATCGGTATCGGGGTCAGAATCATCAACCAGCTCATTCAAGAAATCAAATGCATCCCAAATGGGCATTTCTTTTTTATCAAACGAGAGGTATTGCCTCCGCTTTTCCATTACAAAGTCGAATGTCTGATACGTATGATTCAAACGATAAAATTCTTTTACTGTATCACGTGTAGTCTCTTCGTAATTTCTATAGGCTTCTGTAGATTTTGCAGATGCGATTTTTTCAGGATCTGGATAACGCTCTAAGAGATCATCTTCCCACTCATCTAAACTTCCCAGTGGGTTGATTTCCTTGGAGTTGAATTCTTTATTCTGCATACAAATTGGTTTAATCCTTAAAATTAAATAATTATTTGAAATACAGACGAAATGAGTCCATTTTGAAGTACAAATGACTGTATTTTGAAAATTATGCTTATTTTAAGAACGAATAACCCTTTCAACGATTGACATGAAGCTGCATTTTGCCGATTATCTAATCATTTTCATCTATTTCCTATTTGTAATTGCAGTAGGATTCATCATCAAAAAGAAAATCAAGTCCAGTAATGATTTTCTGAGTAGTGGCAGGAACATCCCACTTTGGATTACCAGTTTGGCTTTCATATCCGCCAATTTAGGAGCTCAGGAAGTATTAGGAATGGTAGCCTCGGGTGCCAAGTACGGTATCATGACGGTCCATTTTTATTGGGTGGGGGCCATTTTTGCAATGATCTTCCTTGGTGTTTTCATGATGCCATTTTATTACGGAAGCAAAGCCCGAAGCGTACCTGAATATTTGAAACTTCGGTTTGATGAGAAAACAAGAGGACTCAACGCAATCACATTTGCCGTGATGACTGTTTTTTCTTCTGGTATTTCTTTGTTTGCCTTGGCTAAACTTTTAGAAATTATATTAGGTTGGAATTTTGATTTGTGCATCTGGATTGCAGCAGGAGTCGTAATGGTCTATACTTTTTTAGGGGGACTCACCAGTGCGGTGTATAACGAAGTTCTTCAGTTTTTTTTAATTGTTTTGGGGTTATCGCCTTTGGTGATAGTTGCGTTACAAGATGCTGGAGGATGGGAAGGGATCAAAGCCAATTTAGATCCACAGCTCACTCACGCCTGGAAATACATGGGTAGGGCTGAAGACAACCGCATGGGTCTCAATTTCATGTCACTGATTTTTGGATTGGGATTTGTAATGTCATTTGGATATTGGTGCACAGATTTCTTAGTGGTTCAACGCGCCATGATCGCTCGCAACATGAGTGCAGCTCAACGAACTCCCATTATCGCCGCAATACCTAAAATGCTGATGCCGCTCATTGTAGTATTACCAGGCGTTATTGCCATAGCGTTGATGTCGCCTGCATTACAGGACAAAGGATTTGCAATACCAACCGATGCTTCGGGTGGGTTGGATTATACCATGACCCTTCCATCCATGATTGCGCATTACTACCCTTCGGGCTTGCTGGGATTGGGTATAACAGCACTGATTGCATCATTCATGAGTGGAATGGCCGGGAATGTTACGGCATTCAATTCTGTTTTCACTTATGATATTTATCAAGCCTATATCGTAAAAAATAAATCCGATAATCACTACCTCCAAGTGGGCAAAATGATTACGTTATTTGGAATTCTTTTTTCAATCGGTACCGCTTATATAGCCGCTAGCTTTAATAACATCAATGATTTTCTTCAGTTGGTTTTCAGCTTTGTAAATGGACCTTTATTTGCCACTTTCTTACTTGGTATGTTTTGGAAACGCACCACATCGAACGGAGCATTTTGGGGGCTATTGATTGGAACCGTTGCTGCTGCCATTACACATGGGTTAACCATTGCTGAGGGCAAAGGAGGATGGATATCACCGATGTTCCCAATCACCAGTGGCATGGGACAGGCATTTATTGTTGCTTCTTTTTCTTGGATTGCCAATTTCTGTACAACCATCTTGGTGAGTTTGGTTACCAAGCCTAAATCCGATGAGGAATTAAAAGGGTTGGTCTATTCACTAACGGAAAAGGTATATGCAACGGAACAAAAATGGTATTTGAAAGCCGGACCTTTGAGTATTATCTTGCTAATCATTACCATCATTTTAAATATTGTGTTTTTTTAAAACCCGTATATGCTTGAAAAATTCAATCAACTCAGTATTGTCATTGGAGTATTTTTCATCTTGGTGGCTGTTGTTTTATTGGGAGGATATATCCTAACCGATTCTCTCCATTTTACAATCAATTTGTACACGGGAGTTGGACTTTTGGTATTTGGAGTTTTTATGTTGATGGTCAAAGAAAAAACAGACTGATTTTCATATTCTGATCACGACAAAATAAAAAAACATGGCAGCACAACCCTGGCGAAACGCAACCATCATTCGAATCGAAGATGAAACCTCAAGCACCAAACGATTTTGGATTCAAATTCCCGAGTTGGATCATTTCGATTTTATACCCGGGCAGTTTGTAACACTCGACCTTCCCATACATGAACAACCGAATAAGCGGTGGAGAAGTTATTCCATAGCATCTGCACCAGATGGTACCAACGTGTTTGAGTTGGTTATTGTTCTTTTAGAAGGAGGCTTGGGAACAACCTATCTTTTCAACGAGGCAAAAGTTGGAACCCAGTTTCCCTTGCGTGGTGCCCAAGGGCACTTTGTGTTTCCAGATCCCATTACTACTGATATAATCATGGTTTGTACCGGAACAGGTGTTGCACCATTTCGATCCATGGTTCAGTATATACATCATAAGAATATTCCACACAAAAACTTGTATCTGATCTACGGAACTCGAAAATGTTCGGATGCCCTATACCTCAATGAAATGTTGGATCTCAAGCAAAAACTTCCCAACTTTCACTATTTTCCTACATTTTCACGAGAAACAACTGTTACAGATGGATTGCACATCGGTTACGTTCATGGCATATATGAGAAACTCATGGA
>JAULVY010000163.1:0-2589 GCA_032110825.1 Chitinophagaceae bacterium
AGAGAAATGAAATTTTACAAAGCATGCATGCAACAGCTCTTTTTTATGCGTTGGAGCGTTTGGGTAGGTTGCATTATTGAAAACGAGTTCGATCTACTTCTCCAACAACGAAAATACTGCCGCAAACCACGATCAAGTCATCTTCATTTGCCTGCTTTAAGGCGTGCTCTAGTGCGAGGTTTACATTTTCAAATGTTGGCCCCTTAAAATCCTTTTCTTTGGCAGCTTCTTGCAATTCCATAGCGGATAAAGCACGAGGGATGTGGGCCTGAGTAAAAATCAAATTGGCTGTCGTAGGCAGAAGTTCAATCAAACTAGCAATATCCTTATCTTTTGAAAATCCAAGGATAAGGTAAAGATGGTGTAGGGGTATTTTTTTCAATTGCTCTAGCAATGCTTTAAATCCATCGCTGTTGTGTGCAACGTCTAAAACAACTCCGGGTTTTTGCTGAAGCCATTCCCACCTTCCCATCAACCCTGTATTTTGCTTGGATTTCGAAAAGCCGTCTTGAATTGCTTGATCAGGTATACTCCATCCTTTTTTTGTGAGTTCCTGTATCGCGACAAATGTTGTTCTGAGATTTTCCTGTTGATATAATCCGCCAAGTTCAGATTCAAATATCAGTTCCAAATCTTTATGATGATGCGTCAATGTAAATATGGCTTTACCTCCAGGTAAAAGTTCTGCTCGCGAATTCCATAGATCATCGGCAAAAATAATGGGAGCTTGTTTGTCTAAGGCTTTTTCGATGAAGACAGGTTTTGTTTCTGGATCTGTGATGCCAATAACAACAGGAGTATTTTCTTTGATGATGCCTGCTTTTTCAAAAGCAATTTTATCTAACGTATCTCCCAGCAGGTTCATATGATCATATCCAATGCTTGTAATAATGGATAGTTCGGGATGGATCACATTGGTGCTGTCTAATCTCCCGCCTAATCCGGTTTCAATAACGGCAACATCCACGTGTTCCTGTTGAAAATAATCAAATGCCATTCCTACCGTTAATTCAAAAAACGAGGGCTCTATGGCATCAACCAAAGGCATCATTTTTTCTGTGAAGCGGATGACCTGCTGTTTTGGAATCATGTTTCCATTGATTCGAATTCGTTCTCTGAAGTCATGCAAATGAGGGGATGTGTAAAGTCCAGTTTTATACCCAGCCTCCTGCAGTATAGAAGCCAGCATGTGACTGACCGAACCCTTTCCATTGGTGCCGGCAATATGTATGGTTTTGAAAGACAGGTGAGGGTTTCCAAGCAACGTACAGATCTTAATTGTATTGGACAGATCGTATTTGAGGGCAGCGGCGCCAATGCGACTGTACATGGGAAGTTTACTATACAACAATTCAATGCAGGCTCCATATTCCATAGCACAAAGATATTGTATCTTTGAACCCATGAATATGTTGTTGTGGGTGCCCATTTGGATCTTTTCCCTGGTCAGTATTCTTCAACTGTTTTATTACATCAGGTATTTTCGTTTGCTTGCTTTTTACAAACAAAAACCACCTCAATCTAGACTTGAACATCCCGTTAGTATTGTGGTATGTGCCCGGGATGAGGCCGACGAGATTGAAGCCAATTTGCCTGGCGTTTTAGCGCAGCGGTATCGTTCAACTCATGAAATCGTTGTTGTAAACGACAACTCACAAGACGATACCAAATACCTGTTGGAAGGCTTGTACCGTGATTTTAAGCAACTTCATATCGTAGAATTAAAACAGGAGGCCAAACACATCCCCGGTAAAAAATTCCCTTTGTCGGTTGGTATAAAATCTGCCAAATATGAAGTGCTGCTGTTAACGGATGCCGATTGTATTCCAACTTCTGAAAACTGGATTTCTAAAATGCAGAGTGGATTTCAGGATGGAATTGAAATTGTTTTAGGGTATGGAGCGTATAAAAAATACAAGGGACTGTTGAATAAACTCATTCGCTGGGATACCTTTCATACTGCTCTTCAATACTTGTCTTTTGCTTTAGGCGGAAACCCCTACATGGGGGTTGGCAGAAACTTGGCGTATAAGAAAGAACTCTTTTTTAAGCAAAAAGGGTTTGCTGCTTTTCATCATTTACCTGGCGGGGACGATGACTTATTCATCAATGCCTGTGCCAATTCTAATAACACCGCTGTGGTCATCGATGAAGACGCTTTTACGCTTTCTACACCTGCTAAGAGCTGGTCGGAATGGTTAAAACAAAAAGAACGGCACAACTCCACAGGAAGGTTTTATAAGGGTAAGCACCAAGTAGCGCTCGGACTTTATTTGGGCTCTCATTTTTTATACTATCCCTCTTTGGTGGCTGCCATGCTCACTTTTGATTGGAGATGGGTGGTAGGAATTTTTATGTTGAGAATGGTGGTGCAGGGTATTGTATTTTTCAAGTCGATGACCCGATTGAATGAGCGAGATTTATTTATTTTTTATCCCATCTGGGATGTCTTGATGTTCTTTTATTATTTGATCTTCATGTCTTCTGCATGGAAAAAGCCTAAGTCGACATGGAATTAATACTAAAGTATTTCGCTGATTTCTCTGATCAACAAATCAAGCAATTCAGTCTTTTGCAAGAAGTGTATGA
>JAULVY010000164.1:0-7140 GCA_032110825.1 Chitinophagaceae bacterium
ATCTTTTCCATTTTTCAATGCTGTAGTTACGATCTCATAACCGGCAATACTATCGTTGATTACCTCAACAATCACATTGATTTCTGGATCAAGTAATAGTTCATTTTTTTCTGTTGTAAAAAGTTCGACAGGTGCATTTCTTTTTTTATTTACGTTTTTAATGCACACCTTTTTAATACTTGCTTTTAGTGAAGGTGTTTGCTTCAAGACTTTGTATAATCCTTCACCCACTACACCAAATCCAAACATGCCAATGACCAATTGTTTCTCTGACCCCATCCTTTAGTTTTTTTGATTTAAAAATGTATTTAAAAGCCGATTTAATTTTTCATTTTCAAGTAAAAATCCATCATGGCCATAAAGAGAATGTATAATCTCTAGTTTAGCTCCTGGAACATGTGCTGCAATAAATTGTTGTTCTGCTATCGGGAACAATACATCCGATTCTATTCCGATTACCAATGTTTTGGATTGTATTTGCGATAGCATTTCATCTGCTTCCATCAACCCTCTACCGATATAATGAGCATCCATGCTTTTGGTAAGCATATAATAGCTAATGGCATTGAATCGTTTGGCAAGCTTTTCTCCTTGATAGCGTTGATAGGATTCACTTCTTGTATTTTCGATCGCCTTGTCTTTATCTTCTTGTGTTACCCTGTAGGTATCATAGTGCCGATAGCTGATGAGTGCAATTGAACGTGCAACTTTCATGCCTGCTAATCCAGCTTCGGAAGATTCGCTGTTCCATGTAGGGTCTGATTCAATGCACATGCGTTGAGACGCATTGAATGCTTTTCCCCAGGGAGAATGAAATGCATTGGTGGCTATTGGAACAATATGTTCAAACACATTGGGTATCCATGCAGCCCAAGCTAATAGCTGTTGACCACCCATAGAACTACCGATCCCGATATAAATTTTTTCAATTCCAAGCTCCTTCCTTAATACATCGTATGCCTTGGCCATATCCAAGGGCGTGAAAAAGGGAAAATCTTTGTGGTAGGTTTTTCCGGTAGCGGGATTGATGTTTAATGGAGAAAAACTTCCATAGCAACTCCCTGGCGTGTTTACACATATGATGAAGTGAGAGGTGGGAGTAAAAAACTTATCCTCACCCACCATACCCGGCCACCAATCACTTGGATCGCTATTGGCCGTCATGGCATGAAAGATCCACACCACATTTGATTTATCTGCATTGAGATTTCCTAGTGTGGTATAAGCAAGTTGAAAATTGCTGATCTGTTTACCAGATTCAAGCACAAGGTTGCCATTGACGCGATATGTTTGAAATTCTTTCTTCATAGATTGATTTCCGGAAAGGCAAAAAAAAACCCATCTTAAGTCAGATGGGTTACTCTATGTTGAATACGGTTAAGAGAATTTATCTGACTTATCTTCCCCCTTAGTAGAGGTTGGATTTGACACCTTATTACGCAAGTAACAGGTTGTCAAGGCTTCAACGGGCCACTCCCTCAGCCTTTCTGGATAAGAATATTAAAGAACTGATACAAAGGTAAACATTTTGGAAGAGTTCCCAAAATTAGGTGCGAACCCTTCCTGTATCCTTTTGTTATTCCTATTTTTGAAGATCGATCAATTTATTATGAAGCAGGAGAATGAGCTAATAGATGTAGTGGGTGCCCGGGTGCATAACTTGAAAAATATCGATATACAAATCCCCAAAAACAAGCTGGTTGTTATTACAGGAATTAGCGGAAGCGGAAAATCCTCGCTTGCATTTGATACCATTTATGCAGAAGGGCATAGAAGGTATATGGAAACATTTGGAACCTATGCTCGTCAGTTTATGGGAGAGATGGAAAGACCGGATGTTGATCAAATCACAGGTCTCTCACCGGTAATTTCCATTGAACAAAAAACAACAAACAGAAATCCAAGATCTACTGTTGGAACTGTTACCGAAGTCTATGACTTCTTTCGATTGCTCTATGCCAGAGCTGGGGAAGCGTTCTCTCTGAATACCGGCAAGAAAATGGTTAAGTTCTCGGATGAAGAAATCCTGACTGATCTTTTTAAAAAATTAAAGGGAAAAAAGATTACGATACTTGCTCCCTTGGTTAGAGGTAGAAAAGGACATTACCGAGAGTTGTTTGAAGAGATTCGGAAAAAAGGATTTGTAAAAGCACGTGTTGATGGGGAATTGAAGGATTTGGTTGCTAAAATGCAAGTCGATCGCTACAAAATACACGACATCGAGGTAGTGGTAGACCGGCTGGAAATATCCGAGGAAATGAAGGTTCGGCTGCGACAAAGTATAACACAATCCATGCAATTGGGGAAGGGACTTGTTTTTATACTCGTTCAAGATTCTTCCAAACTCATTCAATACAGTAGAAAATTGATGTGTGCGGAAACTGGCATTTCATACGAGGAACCTTCTCCCAACACATTTTCATTTAATTCGCCTTATGGTGCTTGTCCCGCTTGCAAAGGAATTGGAATGCAACACTCCATAGATCTGCAAGCAGTGATGCCCGACACAAGTTTGTCAATTGCCGATGGTGCTATTTTACCCTTGGGTGAGGCAAGAGATTCCTATTATTTTAAAATGGTTGAACAGCTGGCCAAGAAGCATAAGTTCAGTTTAAAAAATCCAATAAGCAGTTTGTCTCCTAAGGCAATCAACTTGATACTATATGGCAATGAGTTGGGCATAGAAACAGAAGAAGAAGTAAAAGATGAATTTCCGGGTGTAGTGCCCATGGTGGTGCGTTGGTTTACCGATAGTTCCAGTGATGCTGTACGCGAATGGGCAGAGAAGTACATGATGCTGAAAACCTGTTCAGTTTGCAATGGAGCGAGATTAAAAGAAGAAAGTTTATGGTTTAAAATCGGTGACAAGAGCATTGCAGAAATTTCAGCAATGAACTTAACCAAATTGCATAACTGGGTTCAGGGATTGGATGGCAAATTGAATGCTACACAAGCCGTTATTGCCAAAGATGTTTTGAAAGAAATCAGAAGTCGACTTGGTTTTTTGTTGGATGTAGGACTCGGTTATTTATCCTTGGATCGGCCAACCCGAACCCTAAGCGGTGGGGAGTCGCAACGCATCCGATTGGCAACACAAATAGGATCGCAGCTACAGGGCATCACGTATATTTTGGATGAGCCTTCCATCGGATTGCATCAGCGCGATAATCAACAGCTTATAGGTGCCCTACAAAATCTTCGGAACATTGGAAATAGTGTGTTGGTAGTTGAACACGATAAGGATATCATGATGGCAGCCGATCATTTGATTGATGTTGGTCCCAAGGCGGGAATTCATGGAGGAAGAATTGTTGCACAGGGCACACCTCAAGAAGTATGTGCCTCCGATTCAGAAACAGCGCAATACCTGAACTTGACTAAAAAAATTGAGTTGCCTGAAGAGCGCAGAAAAGGAAATGGGAGTTTCATAGAGTTGAAAGGTGCATGTGGCAATAATTTAAAAGGTGATGATGTTCAGATTCCATTGGGATGTTTTGTTTTGGTAACCGGTGTTAGTGGAAGTGGAAAAACTACGCTGATCAATGAAACATTGTATCCGTTGTTAAGTAAACATTGCTATGACTCAAAGCAGGATCCGCTTCCGTTCAAAAAGATAACTGGACTGGAACATATTGATAAAGTAATTGAAATTGATCAATCGCCCATTGGAAGAACACCGAGAAGTAATCCGGCTACTTACTGTAATTTTTTTACAGACATCCGCCAACTGTTTGCCGCAGTTCCAGAAGCCAAGATTCGCGGGTACAATGCAGGCCGGTTTTCGTTCAATGTAAAGGCCGGACGTTGCGATGTTTGTGAGGGGGGTGGGTTGCGTGTGATTGAAATGAATTTCCTCCCAGACGTATATGTGCATTGTGAAAAGTGCAACGGCAGAAGGTACAATAGAGAAACGTTAGAAATCCGCTACAAAGGAAAATCGATTAGCGATGTATTGGATATGACCGTAGATGAGGCTGTTGAATTTTTCCAGCAGATTCCATATCTGTATAGAAGGATAAAAGTTCTGCAAGAAGTGGGATTGGGGTATTTAACGCTAGGGCAATCTGCCGTTACTTTGAGTGGAGGTGAAGCGCAACGGGTGAAGCTGGCAACAGAACTTTCTAAAAAAGATACGGGGAAGACTTTTTATATTTTAGATGAACCTACTACAGGCTTGCATTTTCAAGATATTCGCTTGTTGCTTTCTGTTTTGTATAAATTGGTTAATCGAGGAAATACCGTGTTGGTTATCGAGCACAACATGGATGTAATTAAAGTGGCAGATTATATTATCGATCTCGGTCCTGAAGGAGGTGACGGAGGTGGATCTATTTTGTATCAAGGTAAACCAGAAGGACTCTTGAAGGTGACTAAAAGCCACACTGGAAAATTTTTGAAGTTTGAAATTTAAGTTGGGATCAGGTGGGTAAAGGAGGCTTGGGTTATTCTATAAATTTAACAAGGCATGTTGCTTTCGCGAAACATGCCTTGTAGGGCTGCAGTAATTTATTCCTGCCGCCTCATGGGGTACAGATTAACGGATTAAAATCGTACTATGGGGCATCGCACATCGCTGCCTTTACCATAAATAGTGTATTGTTCATTTTTGCCTAAGCGAATACTGACTTTTATAGAAGAAGAGTAAAACGAATCCTTGTTTGTCGGAGTTCCTCGTTTAGATCCAACTTCATAAAATGCGCGATAATTTCCACCGTTTGCAAATGCATTTTTATTAGCCATTTGAATGGCTATTTTAGCTTGCTCGCTATTTTCACCAAAAAAAGCATTGAAATCTTCGTTGCTGATATAGTCGGTGCTTACGTCATCGATGTAATCCGTAAATGTTTTTCTACTCAGAACTTCCAGGGAGATAGCAACATTTTGGTTGAGGAAATATTTTACACCTACTCCATAGGGAATATGCATCTGCGTTAGAGAGTATTCTTTTTTGTCGGGGTGCTGAGCCATGCCCTGTCCCTCGGTTCGAAGCGGTTTCAGATCAACCCACTCCTTGCTTCCGTCTTCTTTTACATATTGTGCCTTGGGGTTAAAGTGAAATAAACCAACACCCAGAAGTGCATACGGACGAATGCGGTGCATGATATCGGCAGGGTCGTATTCTAAAAATGCTGTTGGATATACTTCTGCTGCAAAAAATACTTCTTGTATTGGGGATTTAAAATGCTGATTTCTGGCTTTTCTTGCTTCCTCCCAACCTCCGTTTCCTTTGATCAAGCTATCTGCACCCTCAACTCTACCAACGTTTGCACTGATGCGGAGATTCAAAAACTCAAATGGACGGTATGCGAAATTGAAGCCCGTCATGAAACGGGTAAGAGAAATCATGTTGTCTTTTAGAAAAGTTCTTCCTTTCCCGGAATTTCCACCCAGGTCGCCTAAAAAATTAGAGGGACCATACGAAAAGCCATATTCGATTTTGGATTGCTGTGCCTGTGTAACTTGAAACACAGTAGTTAGGGCAATAAGAGCCAATATCCTACACAGCCTGTGCAGTTTGGTTTTCATGGTTTGGATTTTACGGATTCAAAACTTTAACACAATAGAAACGACCTCCATTTCTAAATAGTGTGTTAAAGCCCTTCGAAATCGAAAAAATGATGCTTACGTCCTATTCCCTTTACGTATTTCTACGTGTTTCTGATCATTTTGATGTGTGGAATGCCGTCTTCCATATAGGTTTCGCTGCATATTGCAAACCCGAATTCCTCGTAAAATTTTTTAAGGTACAGTTGTGCGCCTATTTTGATGGGCTGATTTCCGTAGAGTTCAATGGTGCATTCAATGGCTTTTTTCATCAGTAATTTTCCGGCGCCTATACCTCGGTAGCGGGGTGATCCAACAACACGACCAATTGATACCTGTTCGTAGGCTAATCCCGGAGGTAAAATCCGAACAGACCCCGCCAATTCATTATCAATATACCCCAACAAGTGGTGGCAGGATTGATCAAGGTTATCCATGTCTAAAAAAACACAATGCTGTTCAACCACAAATACCTCGCTTCTTAAGCGTAGCAATTCATAGACCTCAAACGGACTTAGGTCTTCAAATTTTTTTAAAACCCAGTTTAGCTTATTTGACAGAATAGGCTCACCCATATCCTTCAAAATTACAATCCTTTAAGCTCCATTTGAAATGAATTAATTTTGACTTTATAGCGTATAAGTCCACCATATTGAATAATCCCATCGAATACCTCAAAGGGGTAGGTCCTTTGCGTGCAGAACTGCTTAAAAAAGAGTTGGAGGTGTATACCTTTGGTGATCTTCTTCAGCATTTTCCTATTCGGCATTTGGATCGAACAAAGATTCAGGCTATTTCAAGCATCCTTCCGGGAACAGATCATATTCAGGTAAAAGGGATTTTAATTTCCATGGAAGTTATTGGTGAGCGAAAAGGAAGAAGGCTTGTTGCTCATATCCGAGATTCGTCGGGTGTAATTGAATTGGTTTGGTTTCAAGGCATCACTTGGGTTCAGAAAGCGTTGATCATTGGAAAGGAGTATTTGGCTTTTGGGCGACCTGGATTTTTTTTAGGGAAGCCTCAAATTACGCATCCAGAGTTAGAATCAGTTCGCGAAGCCAATGCCTATGGCAAAGATTATTTAGAGCCGATTTATCCGGTAACGGAAAAATTAAAAGCAAGAGGACTGAATGGGCGAGCCATAGGAAAACTTCAGGAACAATTATTTTTAGTTTTAGAGGAAAGAGAAATTCCGGAAGTTCTTCCTGTATCCATCTTGCAAAAAGAAAAATTGATTTCGAGATGGGCAGCGTATAAAAATATTCATTTCCCTGCTGATCTAGGTTTGTTTCAAGAAGCGATGAAACGATTGAAATTCGAAGAACTTTTTGTTGCACAGTTGAAGCTGGGGATGATTCGTCTAAAGCGGCAGAAATATTCTCGCGGAGTTGTGTTTTCAAAAGTGGGAGAATCGTTCAACTCTTTTTATCATAAACACTTGCCATTTGAATTAACGGGAGCTCAAAAACGGGTGTTGAAGGAATTGCGGATCGATATGGGGTCAGGCCGACAGATGAATCGATTGCTTCAAGGCGATGTGGGAAGTGGAAAAACCATTGTGGCGTTGATGGCGATGCTCATCGCAATCGACAATGG
>JAULVY010000165.1:0-18760 GCA_032110825.1 Chitinophagaceae bacterium
AGAACAAGGAGCAGAAAATGTGACTGATGCTGAATTTGAGGAAGTGAAATAATGATTTGAATCTTCATAAAAAGGCCCCACTTATGGGGCCTTTTTTAATTGACTTCTGTCCAGGTATGATCTGCCAACAACTTTACGGTTGCAATGGCTTTTTTAAATGGACCTCCTTGTCCCCATTCTTTTGGACTCACCAACGAAAGAAAATGTGCTCCATCTTTTTTTTCATATAGATAATAGGTTTGTCCAATCACAGGTGCAAAATTCAATTTAGCTGCATAAATTAAAGTTGATAAATCTTTTCTGCGTTGTATTTCCTGTGCTTGAAGTGCAAGCAATTCAATTTGTTGTCTAATTTGACTCAGCTGCATATTGGTCTGCTCTTCCATTGCAGTGAGAGCCTTATGCCTGATCATTCCTTCTTCGGTAGGCTTAATAACAGCCCCAGAAACTGAACTGGAATAGGGGAGAACACTCATTTGTTTGTGATAAATGGACTCGGTTTTGAATGATTCTCCTTTTTCATTTATTCCCTCTTCAATGACCTCCAAATATCCATTGGGTTTGATATGGTGACTAATTTTTATTGAACGTTCTTCTGAAAATTCTAAAATAACTTCAAAGCTTATGCTGTCGATGAAATGAACAATTCCCCAAATGGTTTGCTCACTATGGAGGACTAAATTTTTTTGCCCATCAGCCACTAATGTATAGGACGACGAAAACGCTTGATTTTCTAGCGTTACCCAGTTCATTTCAAATATCAACTGAGATCTTTCTTCTGTAGCAGTAATTTTATAGGTACCCGATTTGGGTCTTTCTCCCTGTCCGTATTTTCCTTTTTCTGGGAAAAGCTGCCACGAATGAAGGAAGTTGTATGCTTGGATCATACTCCCCTAAACAAGCGGTTTAAACAATGGTTCTAAAAAGAAAATTAATTTGAAATAGAATTTCAGTTTGAAGTAATTTTGCTAAACTATGACCGTAGAACAAATTAAAGCTATGAGAGACCGTCTTTCTGTCTTGAGGAGGTTTCTTTGACGTTGAGAATCGAAGGCATAAAATAGACGAAGACAAGCAGAAATCTTTATCTCCGGGGTTTTGGGATGATAATAAGCGTGCTACTGAAATCCTTAAAAATATTAAACTTAACGAGTATTGGTTCAACCTATTTCTTTCTACAGAATCATCTGTTGAAGATTTTTCAGTATTATTTGATTTTTGGAAGGAAGGCGAATGTACCGAAGAAGAAGTAAAAGCTGCTAATGAAAAAGCGTTGAGATCATTAGATGAAGCTGAATTCAAAAGCACACTCAATCAACCAGAAGATGAACTGCCCGCGGTTTTACAAGTTAATAGTGGTGCTGGGGGTACTGAAAGTCAGGATTGGGCTGAAATGTTGGTGAGGATGTATAGGATGTATGGCGACAAGCAGGGGTGGACTGTAACCGAACTCGACTGGCAAGATGGAGATGGAGCAGGTATAAAATCTGCAGTTCTACAATTTGATGGACCATTTGCCTATGGCTTTTTAAAAGCCGAGAATGGAGTGCATCGGTTGGTTCGCATATCCCCATTCGACAGCAATGCCAGAAGGCATACTTCATTTGCTTCTGTATATGTTTATCCATTGGTGGATGATACGATTGATATTGAGGTTAGTCCCGCTGACCTGGAATGGGAGTTTTATCGTTCGGGTGGTAAAGGTGGACAAAACGTAAACAAGGTTGAAACGGCAGTTCGACTGAAACATATACCCAGTGGAATCATCGTAGAATGCCAGCAAGCAAGAACTCAGGGAGAAAACAGGGAAAAGGCATTGAAGATGTTGAAAAGTAAGCTATACGAAGAGGAAATGAGGAAGAGGGAAGAATTGAAAAATGCAAACAATGCTTCCAAGAAAAAAATCGAATGGGGAAGTCAGATTCGTAGTTATGTTTTTCACCCTTATAAAATGATTAAAGATCATCGTACAGATTTTGAGGTTGGAAATGTTCAACCCGTTATGGATGGTGAATTGGATGGATTTATCAAAGCCTATCTGATGATGGAAAAAGAAAATCTCAATTAAAATATACAAACCAATGAACGGTCACTACAAAATTCCCATGCCGATCAATGAGCCTATTCTTTCATACGAACCTGGTTCAAAAGAGCGCATCAGATTGAAAGAAGTTCTACAGGAGTTAAAATCCAAAAAGGCGGATATACCCATGTATATTGGCTCTCAGGAAATACGAACGAATAAAAAAATTTCTATTCATCCACCCCACGAGCATCAACATGTATTAGGTTATTTTCACTCAGGTGATGCCAAACATGTTAAAATGGCAATCGATGCAGCTTTAAAAGCAAAGTCGAAATGGGAAAACATGTCTTGGGAGAATCGAGCTGCCATCTTTCTAAAAGCAGCTGATTTGATTTCAGGAAAATACCGCCCTTATATGAACGGAACGACGATGTTGGGACAAAGCAAAACTGTTTTTCAAGCTGAGATCGATAGTGCTTGTGAATTGATTGATTTTCTCCGTTTCAATGTTCATTTTTTAAGTGAAATCTATCAGCAGCAACCGATTAGTGCACCAGGTGTCCACAATCGTTTGGAATACCGACCACTGGAAGGTTTTGTTTTAGCCATTACGCCTTTTAATTTTACAGCCATTGGTGGAAATTTACCAGCATCTGCTGCTCTCTGCGGAAATACCGTAGTGTGGAAATGTGCAAATACACAAGTGTATTCTGCGCAGATGTTTATGAAAATCATGAAGGAAGCAGGTTTACCAGATGGAGTTATCAATTTGATCTATGTTAATGGACCCGTCCTTGGTGATGTATGTTTTTCTCACCCTGATTTTGCAGGTGTTCATTTCACAGGGTCTACTGGTGTTTTCAACCAGATGTGGAAGACCATCGGACAAAACATGGGTAAATACAAATCGTATCCTAGAATAGTTGGAGAAACGGGAGGGAAAGATTTCGTTATGGTTCACCCCTCTGCAGATCCTGATGTTGTTGCAACTGCCTTGTTGCGTGGAGCATTTGAATTTCAAGGGCAAAAATGTTCTGCCGCCTCTCGTGCTTATATCCCTTCTAATATCAGCAAGGAGGTTAAGAAAAAACTGGTCGACGAAATCAAAAAAATGAAATTGGGATCCGTTGAAGATTTCCAAAATTTTATAACGGCTGTTATTGATGAAAAGTCGTTTGATAAAATCAAAAGCTATATCGACAATGCCAAAAAGGCATCTAAGGTTAATATTCTTGCAGGCGGTGTATGCGACAAAAAGAAAGGATACTTTATTCAGCCTACTGTTATTGAAACAAAAGATCCAACGTTTACAACCATGTGTGAGGAGATCTTTGGTCCCGTGCTCACCCTCTATGTCTATCCCGATTCTAAGTTTAGCGAAACACTGAAATTGGTTAATACAACATCGCCTTATGCGTTAACAGGTTCCATAATTTCTCAAGATCGTTCTGCTATTGTAGAAGCAACACAAAAGTTGAAACATGCTGCTGGTAATTTCTACATCAACGATAAGCCAACGGGTGCCGTAGTGGGACAACAGCCATTTGGTGGTGCAAGAGCTTCGGGTACAAACGATAAAGCTGGGTCAGCTATCAATTTATACAGATGGTTGAGCGTTAGAACCATTAAAGAAACGTTTGAGCCTCCAAAGGATTATCGTTATCCATTCATGAAGCCGGATTAAATCTCAAATCGATACCTTTGTATGACACCGAATATGAAAGTTGTAAGCACAATTATGGACGAAAAGCAATTGAGGTTAACACTCAAGCGTCTTTCTCATGAACTGATCGAAAATCATTTTCCGTTTAAAGACATCTGCATCATTGGCATACAACCCCGTGGGATAGCAATAAGCGATTTCATTACCCAATATATTAAGGAGTTGCATCCTGAGGTTTCTCTTGATTATGGTAAGTTGGATATTACTTTTTACAGAGATGATTTCAGGGGTCAAATTCATATTCCAAGCATAACGGATTTACCTTTTTCAATTGAGCGCAAGAAAATTATCCTAATTGATGATGTTTTGTATACCGGAAGAACCATTCGGGCTGCTATGGATGCGCTGTTGGACCATGGCAGGGCACAGAAAGTTGAATTGTGTATTTTGGTAGATAGAAAATTCAGTCGTGAACTACCTATTCAGCCTGATTATGTGGGTAAATCAATTGATTCCATGGTTACTCAAAAAGTGAAAGTTTTTTGGGGCGACGAAAAAAAGGTTGTCTTGTATGATAGCTTAACCTAAATTTGCTTCCTAATGCACCTTAGCTCGAAACATCTGCTTGGCATTAGAGACCTCTCTGCTGATGATATTCAACTCATTTTAGATACAGCTAAACAATTTAAGGATGTATTGCAGAGGCCTATTAAAAAGGTGCCATCCTTGCGTGATGTAACCATTGTCAATCTGTTCTACGAAAATTCCACCCGAACACGAATATCATTTGAATTGGCTGAAAAGCGTTTGAGTGCAGATACCATCAATTTTTCAGCAAACGCTTCTTCTGTATCTAAGGGCGAAACTTTATTGGATACAGTAAATAATATCTTGTCCATGAAGGTGGATATGGTGGTGATGCGTCATAGTGCAACTGGTGCGCCTCATTTTTTAGCACAGCATATTCCGGCGGCTATTATCAATGCGGGTGATGGAATTAATGAGCATCCAACACAAGCCCTTTTAGATGCTTTTTCCATAATAGAGCGTTTAGGTGATTTGAAAGGGAAAAAGGTGGCCATCATTGGCGATATCATGCATTCTCGAGTAGCACTCAGTAATATTTATCTCCTGAGCAAAATGGGAGCTGAAATAACATTAGCTGGTCCGCCTACGCTGATTCCAAAATATATTAAAGAGTCATTCAATGTACAGGTGACATATAACGTTCAGGAAGCTCTTCAGTGGTGTGATGTAGCCAATGTGTTGAGAATACAATTGGAGCGTCAAAATCAAGTTCTCTTTTCTTCTTTGCGAGAATACAATCTAGCGTATGGCGTAAAGCGTGAGTTGTTGGAAAGCTTAAACAAAGAGGTTGTAATCATGCATCCAGGACCCATCAACAGGGGCGTGGAGTTGGATTCAGATGTTGCAGACAGTGGACATTCAATTATTTTGGATCAAGTAGAAAACGGAGTTGCCGTTCGAATGGCTGTCTTGTATCTATTGTCTGGACGAAAGGAGTTTACCACCTAAAACATTCTCATGCAAAAGATTTGTTTGTTTCCTGGCACATTTGATCCCATCACGCTGGGGCATGTTGATGTTATCAAAAGGGCTTTGCCTTTGTTTGACAAAATTGTGATTGCCATTGGTATGAATGCGAACAAAGCACCTATGTTCAGTGCAGAACAACGGCAAATGTGGATTGAAGAAATTTTTGAACAGGAGCCTAAAATTTCAGCAGCTATTTACGAGGGACTTACAGTGAATTATTGCCGTGAAATTGGAGCTAAATATATACTCAGAGGAATCAGATACGTAAGTGATTTTGAGTACGAGAAAACGATTGCAGACGCCAATCGAACCTTGGATACAGAAATCGAAACCTTCTTTTTAACCTGCGAACCAAAATACACTTCAATTGCATCCACCATTGTGAGAGACATTATTCGAAATGGCGGAGACGCTACCATGTTCATCCCTGAAATCGTCTCAAAATCACTTAAGGGGTAAAAAAATATGTCTTTACCATTTCTTGGATAGATGCAAATGCAGAGTGCATCAATTTTTTAGCTTCTTTTTTATCTGCCCAACGCATTTCTGTGATGTCTTCTTCAATTTGTGGAATGAAATGTTCTTGTCCATTGTGTTCCATCCGGAACCAATGGGAGGGCTTTAATGCTACTTTGTTTTTATAGGGGTATGTATGGTAGGTAGTCTTTAAAAATTCAATCAATTTTAATTGGGTGAGTCCAGTTTCTTCTGAAACCTCTCTTAAAGCGCATTCCTCCAAGCTTTCACCTGGATCAATTTTTCCTTTGGGAAGATCCCACAGTCCTCTTCGTTTCATGAGAAGAAGGTGCCCATCTTCATTAAAGACCAGTCCTCCTGCAGCCTCAATAATGATTTTATCATACTTATAGGCATCCATCTCAAGATCGGAGTCAAGCGTTATTGTTCCCGAAGGTTCATGGATTGTGTACATAATTAAATTTTCTTTTCTGGAGCTCTTTAGTCAAATTTGCCTGATGACAAATGAAATGATTGTAGCAGAAAAATTACTTCAAGTTAATGCAGTAAAGCTAAACCCCCAAGATCCTTTCACATGGGCATCCGGCTGGAAAAGTCCAATTTACTGTGATAATCGCAAGGTATTGGGTTTTCCATATGTTAGGGATTTCATCAAAAGTGAAATGTGCAATGTGATTTTTGAGCGATTTCCGGATGCTGAATTGTTGGCAGGAGTTGCAACAGCAGGCATTGCCTGGGGCGCTATGGCATCCGATCAACTTAAGCTGCCTTATATCTATGTCAGACCCAAGCCCAAAGAGCATGGGTTGGGAAATCAAATAGAAGGCTATTATGAAAAGGGGATGAAAACCGTTGTTGTTGAGGATTTAATTTCAACAGGGAAGAGTAGCTTGCAGGTTGTGGAAGTCTTAAAAAAGGAAGGTTTAGATGTACTGGGGATGGTTTCTATTTTTAATTATGGTTTCCCGGAGGCTGAGGAGGCTTGCGGGCGGGCTGGAGTTCGATTTGAGTCCCTTACCAATTACCCCGTTCTCATTGAACTAGCCAAGCAAAAAGGCTATGTTCCGGAAGCGGCATTAAATACCTTGTTAAATTGGAGTAAGGATCCATCCAATTGGGGTAAATAATTTAATTTGAATAAAATTTCAAGTATGAAGAATATTATTGCATTGGCGATCTTTCTAGCTATAGGAAATGGATTATTTGCACAGCAGAAAAAACCGATTACCGTCAAGATAAATACACCTTCTGTGCAGTGTGACATGTGCAAGAAGAAAATAGAAGACTATTTGAAGTACGAAGACGGAATAACCAAGGTTTTGGTTGACCCCAAACAGAAAAAAGCCACAGTAACGTATTTAGCTGATCGTACAAATTTGGAGAATATCAAAACGGCAATTGCTAATACTGGCTATGACGCCGATGATGTAAAGGCTAGCCCTGAGGCATATGAAAAGCTTCCCAAGTGTTGCAAAAAACCATCCTAATAAATTTTCATGTTAAATGCTGATTTACAGTATTTTCCATGCTGTAACTCTTTTTTTACATTAGTTAAGGCAGGTAAGGTTGACTTTAGGTTACATCAACCATTCGTGAGATCTTCTTTTAGAAACCGGATGGTTTTACCTGGTTCTAATGGTCTAGTCAACTTATCTATACCGATTGTTGGGGGTAGAAACGTAAAATCAAAGTACATTGAAGTACAGATAGACAATCGAACAGATTGGCAACGCAACCATTTCCGTACCATCGATACTATATATGGTAAGTCCCCTTTTTATTTTGCTTTTAGGGACGAAATGAACCTAATTTTTCAGAAAAAGATGGTTTTATTGAGTGATTGGAACTTGTATTGCCTAAACTGGATCTTGGATAAGTGTAAACTAAAAATTGATTACATAATTGATAATCAGTTTATTATAGAAGATAATTCACAAAGTTGGAATCCTCAAAACCATCAGTTTCAAGATTTTAAAGTTGAATTAAGCTACCCACAACTCTTTGAAGATAGAATTGGCTTTCAATCAAACGTAAGTATCTTAGACCTCCTTTTTAATATGGGTCCATCTTATATTAAAAAAATAACTGAACAAGTTAAACAACATTGAAAATCAATTGTCTAAATTGACAAAACCGAAAAAAACTTAATATAACTCTTGTAGATTTCATGAGATTATTCTTTGCCATTTTATTAGGACTTGGATTTGCATCAAATGCAAAGTCTCAGGATTTTTCCAATAAGGGTACAGAATTTTGGGTTGGGTACGGGTCTCATGTTTCGATGTATAATAACAATCCTGCGTCAGCAACCTATGGTCAAGTTATTACAACTGGTGGTGCCCAAAACATGGTTCTATATTTTACATCCGATAAAACGGCTCAAGTAAAAGTTGAAATTCCTTCAGTTGGTTGGTCTAGAACGTATCAAGTTAATCCCAATCAGGTTACCATTTCTGACTTGATTCCAAAAACTGGTTTTGAAGATGCAAGATTAACGCAAGAGGGCATATCAAATAAAGGAGTTCACATCACTTCGGATATTCCAATTATAGCCTATGCACACATATACGACAATAGTGTATCTGGTGCTACTCTGCTATTTCCTGTAAATACATTGGGCAGAGATTACTATTCACTGAACTTCAAACAAATTGCAAATTCAAATTCGCGTTATGCTTACTGCTATGCTTATGTTGTAGCTACTGAAGATGACACCAATATTGAAATAATTCTAAGTGCCAATTCTATCAATCGGTTAAAGGGTGATACAATTCGTGCTATTCTAAAAAAAGGGGAGATATACAATGTAATGGGAAGGCTAAATGGCGATAACGGTCCCAGTATTTATTATGGTGAGGATTTAACTGGAACGGTAATTCGTTCTGTAGCAACTGCAACAAGCCCTTGTAAACGAATAGCTGTTTTTTCAGGCTCGGGTAAAGTTAGTATTGCATGTAACAATGGATCGGGTTCTGCTGATAACTATATACAACAGGCTTTTCCATCAAATGCTTGGGGGAAAAAATATTTAACGGCGCCCACCCAAAACATGCCGAATAATTTCTTTCGCGTTGCGGTTAGTAAATCATCTGCGGTTGTAAAACGCAACGGTGTGCCTTTAACCGGATTAATTAACGGATTTTACTACGAGTATACGAGTACCACCCCAGATTTAATTGAATCAGATGAGCCCATCATGTTGGCTCAATTCATAACAACAACAGGTCAATGTGGAAACAACCTGGGTGGCAATGGTGATCCTGAAATGATTTATTTAAGTCCCATTGAACAAACCATAGATAAAGTAACCCTGTATTCAAGTCCATTTGCTAGGATAACAAGTCACTTCATCAATATCGTGATTCATAAAAATGGAGTTCAATCATTACGTGTAGATGGAGCAGTTCCTATCGGAACATCGGCATCTTATTTTCAGGATCCTAATTATGTATATTACCAAATTCCCATCGGAGCTGCAGGATCACATACAGTGCAATCAGATTCAGGCTTTAATGCAATTGCATATGGATATGGTTCGGTAGAGTCATATGGTTACAATGCAGGTGCTAATGTGAAAGATCTGTATCAAACGTTGTCCACAGTAAATCAATATGCTACTGTTAATCTGCCTGCAACCTGTAAAGGCACTCCATTTAAATTTGTGATTTCACTTCCATATGAACCCATTTCATTGCAATGGCTCATACCCAATTATCCTTCACTGTCTAAAATCAATAATCCCCAATCCGATTCTACTAAATTAATTAATGGTAAACAAGTATGGTATTACTCATTACCTGATTTTTATGTTTACGACACGATCAAAACGTATAATATTCGAGTGTTGGCCAATAATCCAACAGTTGAAGGTTGTACAGGGGAGCAGCAAATTGATTATGCATTGCAGGTCTTTGAAAGACCAAAGGCTGGCTTTGCGTGGAGCACCACCAACTGCATTGTAGATTCCGTTTTGATGCAAGATACCAGCACCGTGGTCACACGTCCCATCACAAAATACATGTGGGATCTTGGAGATGGTAATTTCAACCCCATTCAAAAATCATTTAAACATAAATTCAACGCAATTGGAAAAAATCCTGTTCGGTTTTTCTCCATAACCGATGTGGGATGCTTGAGTGATACTGCATTGGCTGAAATTACGTTGGATAGTGTTCCTATTCCTGATTTTTCAATTCAAAACCTAACCTGCAAGGATAAGGATATTGTATTTGCAGATGGATCAAGGCCAACGGGAGGTGCTGCATTGACTGAATGGCATTGGAATATACCCAACACAACTCCTTTTATTAATGCAACCAATGTTTCAGCTACAGCTCGTTTTGATTTGTTGCAACAGTATACTGTGGGTTTAAAAGTAAGAACTGCAAATGGTTGCTTAAGTCCAGAAAAACAGATCACATTCACAAACCACCCCAACCCAGAAGTTAAGTTTGAGCTTCCTAAAATCTGCCTCCCAGATGGAAATGGAATATTCAATGATCTTAGTACCATTGCAGACGGAACAAGTTCACTTTTCAAAAGAACCTGGAATTTTGGTGATCCCACTGCTACTGTTTCTAATCCCAATGAAATAATCGATGTAATCAATCCTGCTCACCGCTACAGTGCCAGCGGACCCTACAACATTAAACTTGTAATTGAGTCTAATAATGGATGTAAGGATTCTTTAATACAATCGTTAATCGATATTTATGAACAACCCAAAGCTAGTTTTACGTTTTCAAACGAAGTATGCCTAAGAGAGGCTTCCAACTTTGATGGTGCTATCGACCCTAGGGGTAGATCCATGGGTACCTATTTCTGGACTTTTTCAACTGGTCAAACCGCAACCACTGCAACGGCAACAGTTACGTCATTAACTGCAGGAACGTATACCGCAACATTTTATGGCTTTTCTGCCGATGGCTGTCCAAGCGACTCTATTTCAAAATTATTTGTTGTAAACCCCTTGCCAGTTGCTGATTTTGAGATTTCTGGACCGGCCTGTGAAACCGATGATGTATTGTTTATTCAGAAAGCTAGTTCAGCAATAGGTTCTTTGAATAGGTGGAATTGGAGATTGGGTGATGGAGCAAGTCCTATTGATGTTCTCAACGCAACAGATCAGGTTATTGGGCGATTTACAACCTGGGGTGACCAACGTATTGGATTGATGGTTGAAAACAGCAAAGGATGTAAAAGTGATACGGTATTTAAAATTAATCGAATACATCCCAAGCCCCAGGTAGCTTATGATTTGCCTGAAGTTTGTTTAAATGATGCGTCCGCTAATTTTTTAAGCTTGACAACGTTAGCAGATCAATCCACTGGCGTAATAAACCAATGGATTTTTGGTGATCCCAATGCAACCGCTGTCAATCCCAATACAGCAACGGGGCAAAATGTATCTCATAAATATTCCGCAGCCCGTGATTATACCATGTCCCTTACTTCCATATCAGCGGCTGGATGTATCTCTACACTAACCCAAACATTTACTGTAAATGGTGCTACACCAATTGCTGATTTCAATATTATAAATCCAACTGCTCTATGCAGCAATCGTTTGATAAATATTGAAAATACATCTACAGTCGATTTTGGAAAAGTGACCAAGTTGGAAATATATTGGGATTATACCAATCAGCCCGGTGTTTTCATTACGGATGAGGATCCACTACCCAATAAAAATTACTCGCATTTGTATGCCGACTTCCAAAATGTTTCTTCCAAAACATTTTCGGTTCGAGTAAGGGCTTTTTCAGGAGGCACTTGTGTAGATGATGTTATAAAAACAATAACTGTTAAGGGAAGCCCATTGGTGGTGTTTGATCCCATGCCTGGTATTTGTTTGGAGGCGGTACCTCGACAAATTACAGAAGCGAAATTCACTGATGTCAATGGAGTGCCTGCTGGTACATTTACTTATAGTGGAACGGGAAGTTCGGCG
The DNA here is from genome assembly GCA_032110825.1 of Chitinophagaceae bacterium. Classification (GTDB taxonomy): domain Bacteria; phylum Bacteroidota; class Bacteroidia; order Chitinophagales; family Chitinophagaceae; genus Pollutibacter. Next base: position 11,674 of record JAULVY010000165.1, read on the forward strand.
ACTGGTATTTTCAATCCATCTGCTTCCGGTACTGGAACTTTTTCAATTAATTACCGATTTACTTCATCCAACGGTTGTTATGATGATAGCACTCAAGTCATAACCGTTTGGCCAAGACCTGTTGCTGATTATTCCATATCTGCAATTACCTGTGAAAAAAATCCGATTACTTTTACAAATAATTCAACCACAACTGTTGGAACGATACAATCATGGGTTTGGGATTTTGCAGATGGATCATCGGTTTTGACAACAACAAATTCTAGTCCGGTAAATCACTCGTATTCAACTTACAATACCTATACCTCTGGGTTAACTGTATTTACCAATAATGGATGTTTTAGCGAGAAAAAAATTGTAACGATTTTAGTTAATCCACTTCCTCGAGTTTCATTTGATTTACCTAAAGTTTGCCTACCGGAAGGGAAAGCTCTTTTTGTGAATACTTCAACTATTCCCGATAATAGCAATGGTTCCTTAACCTATGTTTGGAAATTTGGTGACCCAGCTGATGGTTCCACTTCTGTTGCAAAAGATGGTTTACATTATTATAAAAATCTAGGAACTTATTCTGTAACCTTAGTTTCGACGAGTATCAATCAGTGTGTGGATTCTTCAACCAAAGCTTTAGTAGATGTATTTCCACAACCCAAAGCGATCTTTGCTGGACCTGATTCAGTGTGTATTGGTAAAGAAATGAATTTTAGTGACCGGTCAGATGGGGTGGGAAGTAATATCACATCTTGGGCATGGAGTTTTGGTAATGGCGATCAATCTACATTACAAAATCCTGTTTATTTATATAGAAGCAGCGGTACGTATGAGATCACTTTGATCGCTAAAACCAATCAGGGTTGTTTTTCAGATACAGCAAGAAAACAAGTTATCATTCACCCTTATCCTATTGCTTCTGCTGGGCCGGATCTTTTCGTATTGGACGATGGCCAGAAACCCATGGAGGCAACTGCATCTGGATCTGCCCTCACGTTTAATTGGAGTCCGGGTATTTATTTAAACTTGACAAATGTTTTACAACCACTGGTAGTAAAGCCCCAGGAAGATCAGATTTATACACTGACCGTCACTGGTAGGGGTGCTTGCAGTGTAACCGACGATGTAAAAATCACTGTTTTACGTTTACCTAAGCCACCGAATACATTTACTCCTAACGGAGATGGTATTAACGATTTATGGGAGATAAAGTATTTGGATCAATACCCCGGTTGTATTATTGAAGTATACACAACACAAGGACAATTGGTTTATCGGTCGATCAACTATATAAATCAATGGGACGGACGTTACAAGGGTAATATACTTCCAGCAGGCACCTATTATTATGTAATTGATCCCAAAAATGGAAGAAATAAAGTTGCGGGGTATGTAACGATTTTGAAATGAGGATCTGGATGAGAACGATATTGGTTTTTTGCTTTTGTATTATGCAGTTGCGAATGTTTGCACAGCAGCGGCCTCATTATACTCAATACATCATGAATAATTATATCGTTAATCCGGCTATTTCGGGGATCGAAAATTATGTGGATGTAAAATTATCAGCACGAAATCAATGGGTAGGTATAGAAGGTGCTCCAAAGACATTTTATGGCACGGTACATGGGGCAATTGGTAAGAAAGGATATAAAAAAAGTCCAACTTCATTTGAAATGAAGGGTCAAAATCCAAGAGGAAGAGACTATTGGTCAAATTATACTGCTGCAGAACCTCATCATGGACTTGGGCTTACCGTTGTAAATTATCAAACAGGCTATATCAATCGGTCTACAGCTTATGCAACCTATGCTTACCATGTTGGCATATCCTCACAAACTAGTTTAGCAGCTGGATTTGGAGCAGGATTTTCTTCTGTTAACGTGAATCGAAGTAAAATTACTCTAGCTACAGCATTTGATCCTGCTATCGGAACTGCTACGAGTGAATTGAGTCAATTGAAGCCAGAATTGAATGCTGGACTTTGGCTCTATTCTTCCCGTTATTTTGCGGGAATTTCAGCTCAACAAATTATTCCTGTGCGGATTCAATTGGTGGATAGTGCTTCTTATCGATCTACGTTAGTACCTCATGTATTTGCTACAGCCGGGTATCGGTTTCAAGTTGGTCAAGATATTTCTCTCATTCCTTCCTTTATGATGAGGTACATTGCTTCAACACCCCTGGCAGTTGATCTAAATCTTAAAGCTCAGTATCGTGACCTAATGTGGACTGGAATCAATTACCGAAACGGGGATGGATTTGCAGCGATGGTGGGTATGAATGTTGCTCAAACGTTTAATATTAGCTATTCGTACGACCTAAATAGAGGTAAATATCTGCTTAGCACAATGAACCGAGGTACCCATGAAATTGTTCTAGGTTTTACGCTGGGCAATTCCTACGGAGATTTATGTCCCAGGAACATTTGGTAAGATTTAGATATTTTGATTAATTTTAATGAAATCTATGAGATTGAAAATACAGATTGGATGTACTTTGTTTTTGTTCGTATTGATTAGCTCTTGCAGTAAGGGAGGCTCAAGTGGGGGAGGAACTCCAAATCCACCACCCCCTCCGCCTGAAGTCGAGGAAAATATTATCTTTTCCATCGACCCTGACCCAGGGAGTAGCACAGCTACTGCACAATCGGGCACATACACATTTAAAGTTAACATAACATCAAAGTTGCCTAGTAGTGGAGTGAATATTGATATTACAACAACTCAGGAAAGCAACGGAAGTGTATTAGAGACCAAAAACATCAAATCTACTGTTGCCAACAACGATATCAATACAGGAACTCTAGCATCTGGAATTGTTTATAAAGTCAATGTAAAAGTATCCAGCCAGAAAACATCTACCAATAGCGCTACTAAAGAATTCAAAGTAGCAAGAAAATAATATTCTAAATAAAAAACCCCTCTTTTGAGGGGTTTTTTTATCTGATCAATTTTCAGTTTTCTTTTCGTCGATTTTGATACTCATTTTATCCCCCTTGAGATAGGGTTTGTATTTTTCACTCTCTACATTCTTGCCATTTACGGTCAAGATGCCATTTTCATACTCAATAGAAGTAGATCCCTCAGTGATGTACCCGTCGTTCTTTAATGCCGTAATCAATCCTCCATTTGGACCTTCTACTATAGCTGTTTTAGATTGAGTAGAATCGGAAGTGATAATTGAAATTTCGATGTTCTTTTCAGTTTTCAATTCATGAGCACTCGAATCAGACTGATGAAATTGAGCTAAGGTAGGGGCCACAACAAGGGATACAATAGACATCAATTTAATTAAGATGTTCATAGATGGACCAGACGTATCTTTAAATGGATCACCGACGGTGTCGCCAGTTACAGAAGCTTTATGGGGTTCTGACTTTTTGTAAAACATTTCTCCATTGATCTCAACACCTTTTTCAAAACTTTTTTTAGCATTATCCCATGCACCACCAGCATTGTTTTGAAACATCCCCAACAATACTCCACTTACAGTAGCACCAGCAAGAAATCCACCCAATGCCTCAGGCCCTAAAATAAATCCGATGACCAAAGGGGATACAATAGCAATAGCACCTGGCAGCATCATTTTTTTAATTGAAGCTTCAGTTGAAATGGCAACACATTTATCATATTCCGGTTTACCAGTGCCTTCCATAATGCCGCTTATCGTTCTAAATTGGCGACGAACTTCTTCAACCATAGACATGGCAGCTTCACCAACTGCACGAATGGCCAAAGAAGAAAATATGAATGGGATCATAGCACCTACAAAAAGAGAGGCTAAGACATCAGCTTTGTAAATATCAATACCCTTCATCATGTATCCATTGTGATTCACAACACCCACATACGCAGCAAACAAAGCCAGTGCGGTAAGCGCGGCAGATGCAATAGCAAATCCTTTTCCAGTAGCAGCAGTTGTATTACCAACTGCGTCCAACACGTCGGTTTTTTCTCTAACTTCTTTTGGTAATTCACTCATCTCTGCAATACCTCCAGCATTGTCGGCTATAGGACCAAATGCATCTATCGCTAATTGCATGGCCGTAGTAGCCATCATACCGGCAGCGGCAATTGCAACACCATAAAGTCCTGCACATTCATATGAACCCCAAATACCACCAGCCAAAACCAAAATCGGAAATAGAGTAGATTCCATTCCAACAGCAAGACCGCCAATAACATTAGTAGCGTGACCGGTAGAAGATTGTCTAATAATCGATAATACAGGACGTTTACCCATTGCTGTGTAATACTCCGTGATAATACTCATAAGGGTTCCTACCAAGAGGCCTACGATAATGGCCCCCATTACACCATGGTTTGTGAAGACAAGCCCTCTAAGTGACATTTCTGCTGGGAGGATATAATAAACCAAGCCAACACATGCAAGGGCTGTGAGGACAATAGAGCCCCAGTTACCCATATTCAAGGCTTTTTGCACAGTATCGGTATTAATTCCCGCTGATTCACCGATGCGAACAAACCAGGTTCCTACAATTGAAAATAAAATACCTACCCCTGCAATTAACATGGGAAGCAGGATAGGGGCAAAACCACCAAAATTATCAACTGAAATGGTTTCTTGTCCAAGTACCATGGTTGCTAAAACTGTAGCTACATAAGATCCAAAAAGATCAGCACCCATACCAGCTACATCACCTACATTATCACCAACATTGTCTGCAATAGTTGCAGGATTGCGTGGGTCATCTTCAGGAATTCCAGCCTCAACTTTTCCAACTAAATCAGCGCCTACGTCTGCTGCTTTTGTGTATATACCACCTCCAACACGGGCAAATAAGGCAATGGATTCTGCACCCAATGAAAATCCAGTTAGCACCTCAATGGTTTTTACCATTTCTTCAGAGGTGGCAGCACTACCAGGTGCAAAAAGTTGCTTTAAAATGATGTATAATCCACCTAAGCCTAGCACCGCAAGTCCTGCAACACCCAATCCCATTACTGCACCACCGGTAAATGATACGTTCAGTGCTTTTGAAAGGGATGTTCTAGCAGCTTGTGCTGTTCTTACGTTTGCTTTTGTAGCAACTTTCATTCCTATATATCCAGCAAGTGCACTGCTGAAAGCGCCAAAGATGAATGCTAAAGAAATACTCCAATGTGAATTTGGGTTGCTTTGTGACATAAAAGCCAAAAGGAGAGCAACAATAACCACAAAATAGGATAGTATTTTCCATTCTGCTCTTAAAAAAGCCATTGCACCTTCTGCTATATAGGTGCTGATTTCTTTCATTCGATCAGAACCGGCATCTTGACGTGAAACCCAATTGAATTTAATAATGGTGTAAATCAACCCGATTAGTCCCATTGCGGGTACGAGGTAAAATAGTTTTTCCATAAACGTATTTAGTTCATTTTAGCCCAGAAAAGCATTTTTGCTTGGGGGGTGCAAAAATAAGTCAAAAACAACATATTATCAAGGATTTAAGACCGGTTTCGAAGCATTTTAAATGCCCCAGAAAGAAAGCGGATCAGGTCAGATGCGCACATAGCATCTTCTCCAATTTCGTCCCTAGTATTGTCCCCTGCTAAACCATGTACACAAGCCCCTAAAATAGCTGCATCTACGAGATCTAGACCCTGGGCTGCAAGGCCAGCAATTAAACCAGTTAGTACATCGCCGCTTCCTGCTTTCCCCATTCCAGAATTACCTGTCCCATTTACATAAAACTCACCTGTTGAGGTAAAGAGTATGGAATAATGAGACTTTAATAATATATTGATATTAAGTTTATTACAAATGTTGTATAAAGTATTAATTAATTCTTTGTCGTTTATACGTTGATGTATGAGTCGCTCTGCTTCTAGTCGATGAGGTGTTAATAAACTTCCTGGTGGAACCTTTGAAAGCAAATCGGAGTCGTCGGAAATAGCATTGATGGCATCTGCATCAAGTATAAGTGGCAATTTTAAGGAAAAGAGTTTTTTTAGTAGGTTTTTTGTTGGTTCTGTGTTTCCTAAACCTGGACCAACTGCCAAAGCATTAAACGTTGGGATCCTCTCCTCAAAATCTTGTATAGAACACACCAATGCTTCTGGAACGGCAGAATGAATCAATGTAAAATAGCGATCTGGAACTATGACGGTAAGCTTCCCTGCCCCAGATCGAATTGCAGCCTTAGCAGATAAAATTGCTGCTCCCATCATTCCATCGCTTCCTGCAATTATGGCAGCATGGCCTCTAGTTCCTTTATGTGCAAATTCATCATAGGTTTTCAATAAAGCGATAGATTTATTGATGCAGGAATTTCTTACATCTTCCTGTTGAAAGGATCTTAAGTCTTTTGGTAAGTTATTCGTCTTCATTCCATTCAATTCCATAACCTGAAAAAATACCTGCAATTTGCTTGGCCTTGTATATGCTTCGGTTGTATTTATTTCCAAGGACAATGATAACAGAAGAATCTTGAGGCAACCTGCTGAATACGGTATTGTTCCCATGCCACCACCCATTATGGTATATGATTTTTTTACCTGCAGGCATTTCAATTATTCTCCAGCCTAAGCCGTAATTGCGAGTACCTTTTCTTTCATAACTGTATCCTTTAAAAGCATTTTCGAGGGTGTTTTTTTTAAACAACCTTCCTTCGTAAAGGGCATAATCCCATTTTAGCAGGTCCCGTACACTGCTGTAAATATTTTTATCACCATAAACGGCATCTAAAAACATCATAGATTCTTGTCGGTTGTTGAATGTATAGGATTGAAGAACTGAATTGCTTTTGTCAATAGAAAATACAAAAGTGTGGGTCATGCCCAAAGGTTCAAAAAATACCTGCCTCAGGTATTCTGAATAGGAAAGCTGACTGACCTTTTCAATGATCAATGCAAGCAGTACGTAATTGGTATTGCAGTAATCGAAATACCGATTGGATCTACCTGCTTTTAATTGACTAGCATGATTGATCATCATTTCTGCTATTTCTTGATTGCTTATGTACTTTTTAGTGTCCCATCCGATTTTTTCAACAAAATGGACATAGTTAGGTAGACCACTTCGATGGTTTAAAAGATCTCTTATCGTGATATTGGGGTAGGGGAATTGGTTAATGTATTTTGAAACGGAAGAA
>JAULVY010000166.1:0-4003 GCA_032110825.1 Chitinophagaceae bacterium
ATGCCAATAAGGTGTTTGGTTTTATTATTGGGGTAGGAGATGCTTTTGATTAAGGGGAACAGGGTTTCAAAATCTGTTTTAGCAAGCAGTGCAGGCTCAGGAAATTTTTCAAAGATGGCGGGGGCAACCATATTCACTCGTTTGTCGGTGCACTGAGCCGACAAGATCACTGCTATCAAAAGTTGATAGGGATTGTCGTACAGCAACTCCGTTTCTGCTTCTGGAATATGCTGTTGAAAGTATTCGATTGCCTGTTGATATCGTTCCTTTCTTTTCATCTTGGCTTGCAAAGGTAAAGGGAAAAAATACCTATATTGAAACTTCAAAAACGAGCCATATGAAGTTAGTTGTAAAAGTACAGTTAGCCCTGATGATGTTCATGCAGTTCTTTGTTTGGGGAGCATGGTATGGGCAGATGAGTAAATACATGACGGATCAGTTGGGCGCTACTGGAGATCAAGTTGGAAGTGCTTATGCCGCTTTTTCTGTCGCCATGATTGTTGCTCCCTTTTTTGTGGGCATGCTGGCTGATCGATTTTTTGAAGCACAAAAAGTATTGGGTTTTTTGAATTTAAGTGGAGCTGCTATTCTATATGTCTTGACTACCATTACCAATCCCGATACCTTTTATTGGGTGATGTTGTTGTACTGCTTAACATTTGCGCCAACCATTGCGTTAACGGCATCTATTTCCATGCGCAACATGAAAAATCCGGAGAAGGAGTTTCCGGCTATTCGGGTATTTGGAACCATTGCCTGGATTGCAGTCGTGAACTTGGTTGGTTTCATGGGTGTAGGAGATAAAGTAACGATATTTCAGATATCGATGGTATCTGCTGCTTTGTTGGGCGTACTTTCTTTTTTTCTTCCCAAAACACCACCCAGTGGGGATGGTCCAACTTCCTTTGGACAGATCATCGGTAAGGATGCATTCGTTTTATTCAAAGACAGATCCTTTCTAATCTTTTTCATTTCCTCGGTATTGATTTGTATTCCGCTTTCGTTTTATTATACCTGGGCTAACCCTTCTTTAACGGATGGGTATAAAGCAGCTTTTCCAACAGCAGACCCGACTACTTTTCGGATTGAAAATTTAATGTCGCTTGGACAGGTTTCGGAGGTTTTGTTCATGTTGTTGTTGCCGTTGGCTTATGCCCGTGTAGGAGTTAAAAATATTTTAATCATTGGGCTGGTGGCCTGGATTATCCGTTTTATATTCTTCGGATATGGACAGCCAGATACTTCGTTGTGGATGTTGTATGGCGCAATTTTGTTGCATGGGGTATGTTATGATTTCTTTTTTGTGAGTGGAATGATTTATACCGATGCAAAAGCCGGAGAGAAAATAAAGTCACAGGCGCAGGGATTGATATCATTAGCCACCTATGGTATTGGAATGCTGATTGGTTCTATTGTTGCTGGTAAAGTCAAAGATATGTATACGCAAGAAGCCGTTACCAACTGGTTGAATGTTTGGTTGGTTCCTGCAGGAATTGCAGCGTTGAGTTTGGTATTTTTGTTGTTGTTCTTTAAAGACAAAAAGCAACAGCCTGTTGCATGAGTTATCACGTTATAAATTTCTAAACATATGGTACGATTAGCAATGTTGGGTTCCGGATTTATCGGACGGTTTTATGCAGATTCAATTCAGGGTTTGAGAAGCAAGGATAGAATTGTCTCCATTTATTCCCGCAGAGAAGAGCAGGCGAAAAAGTTTGCAGAAGATTATGGATGCGATCATTATACTACGGTAATGGAAGAATCCATTGCGCATCCCGATGTAGATATGGTTTGTATTTCCTTGCCGAATAATTTGCATGAGACAGCAGTGATGCTTTGCATCAAGCATAAAAAAGCAGTCATCACAACAAAGCCATTGGGAAGAAATGCTGTTGAAGCCAAGCGCATGTTGGATGCGGTTGAAAAGGCTGGTATCTATAATGGGTATTTGGAAGATCTTGTTTATACACCCAAATTCTTAAAAGCATACGAAAGTGTAAAGAACGGTGCGATTGGTCGTGTTCTATGGGCTAAATCACGCGAAGCCCATCCGGGTCCGCATAGCGATTGGTTTTGGGATAAGGAGCAAGCTGGTGGAGGTTGTATGCTTGATTTGGGATGTCACTGTGTTGAGATTACACGTAGTTATATTGGAAAAGATATTCGTCCCGTTGAAGTCATGTGTTGGGCCGACACACAAGTAAAGCCGATTGAAGCCGAAGACCATGCTATTGCGTTGGTGAAGTATGAGAATGGTGCAATTGGACAGTTTGAAGTGAGCTGGACGTTTAGGGGTGGATTGGATTTGCGTGATGAAGTGATGGGAAGTGAAGGAACGATTTGGATCAATGGATTTTTGAGAACAGGGTTTGAAATGTTTACTACTGGGAAAGGCACTAACTATGTGGCTGAGAAAGCAGAAAGCAATTCGGGTTGGTTGTTTCCAGTGGGAGATGAGTTGAATGAGTTGGGATACAATCACATGTTCACAGAGATGTTCAACTGTTACGAGAAAGGCACTAAGCCTCGTGAAACATTTTACGACGGGTATTTGGTGAATGCCGTTTTGGATGCAGCATACAAAAGCGTAAAATCAAAACAGTGGGAACCTATACAGCTTGATGATTGGAGAGGAAGAGTAGGAGTTGGCAAAGACAGTCACCTTATCGAATTCGATGCTGATCATTATCTCGTGAAAGAAGAAATAACGCACTACGGCGCGAAGAAGTTGATATTGAAAGAAAAAGCAACTGGGAAGATTGTGGAGAGGGTGTTGGAATAGGTTAAATACAAGGGAATAGGGACAGGGGACGAGGGAAAAGTTAAGAGCCAAAATCATAATCCATGACCTGTAACTCACAACATTTTACGAGAGTTATAATTCAAACAGCTCCCCTCCTCCAAGGAGGGGTGCCAACCGAAGGTTGGCGGGGTGGTGATTTAACCTACAACCTACAACCCACAACTAACAACTCATATTCCCTATTAAACGCTTCTTGGGAAATCTTGAAATGTGCTGAAAGTTTTCGGATGACGTCTTTGGACAGGCCTTTTTTGTAGTTGAGAATTTCAGAGACATAGCTTTTGCTAACGTCTAGTAATTCGACTAGGTCTTTGGGTTTCATATTGTGATCCGTCATGAGGGATTTCAACAGGCGGATTGGATCGATCTTATTAAATGTATTGTGTTCATTGTCCCATTTTTCAATGAGCAATGTCAGCAAATCAATTTCATCTTGAATACTCTTGTTTTTACTTTGTTTCATTACAAGTGTTTCCAATTGATTGCAATATGTTTTATACTGCTGCTTATTTTTAATGACTGTATAGATTAACTTCCTCATTGTTTAAAACAAATTGATTATATACTGTCTGTTAAGCGTATTCAACTTATCATATTCGCCATGCGTTCCAATCCAGCAGATGAATAAGTGGACTTGTTTATCTCCAAATGCGTATTTACAAATCATCTTATAGGAATTACCGCCTATATTAAAAACAACTCGCTTTGAACTATTGCCTAATAAATCTGCTGAAGCAAAAGTTGATTGTATATCATTTGGGATAGCCCAATCTGCGTGCTTGATTTTTCCCAGCCAGTCCTCAAATGATCTTTTGCCCTGTGTGTTTTTGGAAACAAAGTCCTCAATGGATTGCTTTTTTATCAAATGCACCTTCATCAGGCTGTGTAAAGTTAATAAAAGTTCTCAAAAAGAGAACTTTAGTTTTATGAATTTTATTTTCTAAAACAACCTGTTAAAGAACGTAAATGCAAAAAGAATGAGGATGTGCATAATCCTCCAAATCACGTTATTTTACTTCATGTTGATGTGAAAACCCCCAACTCAAAACCCAAAACTCGCAACCCAAAACAGATTTAATAATTCCCCTCCTCCAAGGAGGGGTGCCAACCGAAGGTTGGCGGGGTGGTGATTTAACCTACAACCCACAACTCACAACCATTTCCTAATCTCCCCCACCAACTCACCTTTTGTAATTGGAG
>JAULVY010000167.1:0-6646 GCA_032110825.1 Chitinophagaceae bacterium
TTGCTGCAGCACCTGCACCATTCACAATGATGATGATATCCTCGATTTTTTTCTCTTGCAATTCCAATGCATTCAACAATGCAGCTGCACTGATGATGGCAGTCCCATGCTGATCATCATGCATGATGGGAATGCTCATTGTTTTTTTCAATTGCTCTTCGATGTAAAAACATTCAGGAGCTTTAATATCCTCTAAATTCACACCACCAAAAGTGGGTTCTAATGCTTTTACAATTTCAACAAATTTTACTGGATCTTTTTCGTTGATCTCAATATCAAAGACATCGATATCAGCAAATATTTTAAAAAGCACTCCCTTTCCTTCCATAACCGGTTTACTGGCTTCGGGACCAATATCTCCCAATCCCAATACGGCTGTTCCATTGCTGATAACAGCAACCAGATTTCCCTTGGCTGTATACTTGTATACGTTCTCAGGATTTTCATGAATTTCTTTGCATGGCTCCGCTACTCCTGGCGAGTATGCCAAAGACAAATCACGTTGCGTTTTTGCTTCTTTGGTTGGAACAACTTCTATTTTTCCCGGCCTTCCCTTGGCATGGTATTCAAGTGCCTGTTCTCTGCGTAATTTTTTTTGCATACAATTTGTTTATGATTTGGCACCCAAATAAGCCATGGTCCTCATGCCAATGACAATGGCTTCCTCATCGATATCAAAAGTTGGCGTATGAACTCCGGAAACAATTCCACGAGATTCATTGCGTGTACCCAATCTAAAGAAACATCCTGGTATATGTTGTTCGTAGTAACCAAAATCTTCAGCTCCCATACTTTTTTCCATTTCTTCAACTTGTTCAGAACCCCATAGTTCTTTGGAGAGCATCCTTGACATTTCTGTTACGGCAGCATCGTTAATTACCGCCGGGTAGCCTAAGTCAATGTTTAAATCAATGGAAGCGCCAGTGGCCTCTTCGGTTCCTTTTACAATGGACCGAATGCGCTCATGTGCTTCTTTTCTCCATGTCTCGTTCATGGCCCTGAATGTACCCATCAATTTTACTTCGGATGGAATAACATTGGTGGTATGACCACCTTGAATAGAACAAATCGACAATACCGAAGGCTCAAACGGATTGCTGTTTCTGCTAACTACCTGCTGGAGATGAACAACCAATTGAGAAGCAGTTAAAATAGTATCTGCTGTTTGATGAGGTTTGGCAGCATGACCACCTTTGCTCTTTATCGTTATGTAAATTTCATCTGCGCTGGCCATCACCTTGCCAGAAGCAAAACTGAGTTTTCCAGTTTCCAAGTAGGGATGAACATGCAAACCTATAATATGTTTCGGCTCAGGATTCTTCAGTACTCCATCACGAATCATCAAACTGGCTCCTCCCGGATTTTTTTCTTCTCCGGGTTGAAAAATGAGTTTGACAATCCCTTCCCATTCGTCTTTTAATTCATATAAAATTTTTGCAGCACCCAATAAAACCGATGTGTGTACATCATGACCACATGCATGCATCACTCCAGCAACAGTGGAGGCATATTCAACATTATTTTCTTCTTGAATGGGCAGTGCATCCATGTCAGCGCGCAAAGCAACTACTCGATTAGATGGTTTGCCTTTTATGATTCCTACTACACCAGTCTCTGCCATCACTTCAAAGGGAATTCCAATTTGCTTCAATTGTTCCTGAACCAATTTAGATGTATTGAATTCTTTATAGCTCAATTCCGGATGCTGATGCAAATACCTCCGAATGGATCGTATTTCATTCGCATAGGATAAAGCCAGTGTGTTGATTTTATCTTTCAACATGATTCACTATTGAGTTTGTTCGATTTCTAATTTTACTTCTACTTGTGCAGGTATAATCAAAATAGATTCACCAAAAGCATTTATCATTTGTGTTTTAAACTCTTCTGCTTCTTTTGATGTCTTAAAATTTCCGAATTGTATTTTGAAAAAAGGGGATTGATAGTACATATAAGACTTTTGATCAGGGTATAGCTTCAACAATCTGGATCGCATTTCCAATGCTGCATCTCTTTTGTTGGTACTGATCATCAGCAATCGAAACCCGGGCTCTATTTTATACTTTGGCTTCAGGGCCTCTCGATTCAATTCGGCATGCTTTTCAACCATCAAATCCAATCGAGGGTCTCTTTCTACATATGCATTTTTTGTAAGTTGGCTGAATGCAGTTGAACTTACCAAAAAGAACAGAGGTGCAGTTACTATCGTTTTCATCAGATGCATATATGCAAGTCGTTTATACCTGATCCCTTCCGTGGCAGGATTTGTATTTCTTGCCGCTACCACAAGGACAAGGATCGTTTCTTCCAACTTTTGGACCAACACGAACAGGTTCTGGCCGAGATCCAGCTGAAGGGTTGTGGTACTCGTTTCCTTCACCAATCAATTCACCACCACTATCTGAACTCAACTCATCCTTGCGGACTTTCATTTTGCTCATATCGGTTCTGCTCGACCGTCCTTCACGCAAGGTTTCGTTTTCGGATGGTATGGCAGCGTGGCACAAAAACGATACAATGTCTTTATTGACTTCGGCATCCATATTGGAAAACAATTCAAATGCCGACTGCTTATAAATCACCAATGGATCTTTTTGCTCATATACTGCCGTTTGTACGCTTTGTTTTAAATCGTCCATGGCGCGTAAATGTTCTTTCCACGCATCATCAATGATGGCAAGCGTAATGGATTTTTCCATGGAGCTGAGCATCTCTAAGCCTTTGGAGTGAATGGCTTTGTCCAAGTGCGTTAATACATGAACACTTTTCTTTCCATCGGTTACAGGGACTATTACATTTACAATATGACTTCCTTGGGTGAGTCTAACATTCTGAAAAACGGGAAATGATTGTTTGGCTAAGGTTTGCTTTTTAAACTGGTAATGCTCCAGCGCTTCTTTGTAAAGCGCATCGACTAAGGCCTGAACATCACCTTTTGCCAGTGCTTCCGCTTGTATAGCTGTATCGATGTTTAAATGCATCACTACTGCTAGTCTAAACTCTTCAAATTCTTGCGTGCCCGCAAACGGATTCACCACTTGAGTGGCTACTGCATAAAAAGCATTGTCAAGGTCTAATGCCAAACGTTCGCCAAATAACGCATGCTGCCTTTTGCCATAAACAACACTACGCTGCTTATTCATCACGTCGTCATACTCCAACAAACGCTTTCGTATTCCAAAATTATTTTCTTCCACTTTTTTCTGAGCACGCTCGATGCTCTTGGTGATCATACTGTGCTGGATCACTTCACCTTCTTTATATCCCATCCGATCCATCAACGATGCAATTCGATCACTTCCAAACATGCGCATCAAATCATCTTCCAATGAAACATAAAACTGAGATGAACCGGGATCGCCTTGTCGGCCTGCACGTCCACGAAGCTGACGGTCAACGCGTCTACTTTCATGCCTCTCTGTACCAATGATAGCGAGTCCACCTGCTTCTTTAACACCCGGGCCTAACTTGATGTCTGTACCTCTACCGGCCATATTGGTTGCAATGGTTACATTTCCGGCTAACCCCGCCTCCGCAATTACCTGAGCCTCTCTCGCATGCTGCTTGGCGTTTAATACATTATGAGGAATCTTTTTTTGTTGGAGCATTCTGCTCAACAACTCTGAAATTTCAACCGATGTGGTTCCTACCAGAATAGGACGACCCGCATTTCTCAGCCGTTCTATTTCATCAATCGCTGCTTTGAATTTTTCGCGTTTGGTTTTATATACCAAATCTTCTTCGTCTTTTCTGATCAAATTTAAATTGGTTGGTATGTTAACCACATCCAGTTTGTAGATATTCCACAATTCAGCTGCTTCGGTTTCTGCTGTTCCCGTCATACCCGCAAGCTTGTGGTACATGCGGAAATAATTTTGAAGTGTAACGGTAGCATAGGTTTGAGTTGCTGCTTCAATCTTTACATTTTCTTTTGCTTCAATGGCCTGATGCAAACCATCGCTATACCTTCTGCCTTCCATGATCCTGCCGGTCTGCTCATCAACGATTTTAACCTGTCCCTCAATCACAACATACTCATCGTCTTTTTCAAAAAGTGTATATGCTTTTAAGAGTTGTTGAATGGAGTGGATGCGATCAGCTTTTAATGAGTATTCATTCAGCAGATTTTCTTTTTTCTGTAATTTTTCGTCAACCGATCCAGCATGTTTTTCAATTTCTGCCAATGCAATGCTGAGATCAGGTAAAACAAAGAAATTTGGATCTTCGCCTGACTTTGTAATAAAGTGCAAACCCTTATCGGTTAACTCAACCTGGTTGTTTTTTTCATCAATGTGGAAATACAACTCCTCGTCAACTTCGGGCATGTGCTTTTGTTGCTCTGCCAAATAGTAGTTTTCTACTTTTTGCAGTTTAACCCGGATGCCAGGTTCTGACAGGAATTTAATGAGTGCTGAATTTTTTGGCAATCCTCTAAAAGCACGCATCAGGTGAATGCCGCCATCTTGCGGACCATCTTTACCTTCGCCAATTAGTTTTTTAGCATCCAAAAGTGATTTTGATACAATCTGTTTTTGTGCTTCAACCAATTGTTGAATTCTGGGCTTGTGCAAATGATATTGTTGGTCATCGCCTTTGGGCACAGGTCCGGAAATAATCAAAGGTGTTCGTGCATCATCAATCAAAACACTATCCACCTCATCCACCATCGCAAAGTGATGCTTGCGTTGCACCATTTCATCTGGTGAATGCACCATATTGTCTCGGAGATAGTCAAAACCAAATTCATTGTTGGTGCCGTATGTGATGTCGGCCTGATACGCTTTTCTTCTAGCATCCGAATGCGGTTGATGTTTATCGATGCAATCGACTGTTAAACCCAACCATTCAAATAACGTTCCATTCCATTCGGAGTCGCGTTTCGCCAAGTAATCGTTCACGGTTACAATATGTACACCTTCTCCAGCCAATGCATTCAAATAGGCAGGCAGGGTAGAGACCAAGGTTTTTCCTTCACCCGTAGCCATCTCAGCAATTTTACCTTGATGAAGAACAGTACCGCCGATGAGCTGAACATCGTAATGCACCATGTTCCAGTTCACAAGACTACCTGCTGCCATCCAGCTGGTTTTAAATATGGCTTTATCTCCTGAAATTTTTATGTAATCTTTTTTAACACTCAATTCCCTATCCAATTCACTGGCCGTGGATTCAATTTCTTCATTCTCCTTCAATCTTCGGCCTGCCTCTTTCACTACGGCATAAGCTTCAGGAAGAATTTGATGGAGAATTTCTTCGATTTGATCGTTTTTCTTCTTTTTGAGAACATCTATTTCCTTGTATATATCCTCACGGCCTAAAATATCTTCAATAGGAAGTTGCTCGGCCTGCTCATTCAGGGCCTTGATATTGTTGCTGGTTTCTTTCAGGTGTTCAGCTATTCGCTGCTTGAATTCACCTGTTTTGGCCCGCAATTCGTCGTGAGAAAGGGACTGGTATGAAACAAAATGACCATTGATTTGTTGAACGATGGGGTTGATGGCCTTTACATCTTTTTCCGATTTGTTGCCTCCAAATAACCCAGAGAGAATTTTAAACATGTGCTAGGTTCTTGCTAAGGGGTCAAAATTAATCCTTTTATGGCGAATCTTAGTTTATTGATGAGCGGTAATAATCAATTGATTAGCTACCGAAGGCAAATGACTAACTTTGTCATCCAATTTTTACGAAAAACGAAATATGAGCAGATCTTTTAAGTTGATTTTGATTGGTTTAGTGTTCCAGTTGGGCGCGTTTGCTCAGGAAGGGTTTCAGGTTAATGGTAAATTGATTGATACGGCTGGTGCACCGATTAGCCGGGCTACCGTTGGTGTTTACGTGGTAGGGGGGACAGACACCCTCAAAGCCGTTTCCAATAATGTTGGTTTTTTCTTAATCAAGGGTATTCCCCAACGAAAATTTGTTCTCATGGTTACCAGCATCGGCTATGGAACCACACGGAAAGCGTATACCATACCCGAGGACGATGAGATCTTAAAGTTGGATAGTGTGGTTATATATCCCGAATATTCTTCCCTTCAGGAAATTGTGGTTTCTACACCTCCCATTATTGTAAAAGAAGATACGGTAGAATATAAAGCAGATTCATTTCGATTAAAACCCAACGCAATGGTGGAAGACCTGTTGAAGAAAATGCCGGGTATTGAAGTGGATAAAAATGGAAATATTACCGCACAGGGTAAAGCAGTTAGCAGAGTGCGTGTTAACGGAAAAGATTTTTTCAGTGGAGACCCCAAAGCGGCAACACAGCAGCTTTCAGCGGACATGATTGATAAAGTACAGGTAATTGACGACTATGGAGATTTAGCCAATGTATCCGGCATTAAAGATGGCGAACCGGATAAAATCATTAACCTGCAGTTGAAAAAAGACAGGAACAGGGGGATATTCAGCAGAACTGTTGTAGGTGCAGGTACAAATGAAAGATATCAGGGTACAGCCAATGTCAATTTCTTTAATAACAACAAACAGGTTTCAGTTTTTGGAGGTTCCAACAACAACAATACCAGCACCTTCAATTTTGACGGTGGCAGTGGCGGAGGTGGCGGTGGAAATTTTGGTGGCGGAGGTGGAGGTAACCGTGGGTTTCAGATTAACATTGGAGGAAACAATCAGGGAGGCATTGGTG
>JAULVY010000168.1:0-2479 GCA_032110825.1 Chitinophagaceae bacterium
TGTAAAAATAAACGCCTTCAACTGCATTTTTTCCATCCCAAGAAGGATTATTGTTTACCACATCATTGCTTTCTCCCTCAAATACGATATTTCCCCATCTGTTTGTGATAATCAATTTTAAGTAACTAATGTTTTGACAGGTCAAGAAGTAATTTTCATTGATATTATCCTCATTATCAGGAGTAAATACGTTTGGGGCAATGAGAACAGGTTGGTTGCAGCCATCAGAAGTAATCGTTATAATATCTGACCCCAATCCACAACTACCGGTTACGGTAACAAAGTAAGTTCCGGGCGCATCAACCGTAATGGATTGTTCTGTGCTGCCTGTTGACCAAAGGTAGGTTGCACCTGGATTACCTGCATTCAATTGCAAAGAACCGCCTACATCACAAAGGTTCACGTTATCAGGACCTAATGCCACATAAGTGGAATCGTAGTTTTCAAAAATCCATGCGGGAAAATTGGGTAATCCATTGAAGTTACCTGCACTGGCGCTTCCATTAAACGTTAATACTCCATATTCAAAAGTTGGATTGGCTGTATTGGGACACACAATGCGGTTAAGGGTATTAACAGGTAGTTCTATTGCGCTATCGTATTCCACAAATAAAACATAGATTTTTCCATCAGGACCCAACTGCATCTGTGAGATAAAGGAAAAGTCGTCAATGGTTGAAAAATCAAAGAACGAGGTAAACGTTGAAGAAATGTTGCTGCTGCTTACGTCATATCTTCCGATGGTGGTGCCATTGGCAAAATACAGGTAGCGACTGTTGGGTGAAAATTCAAAGTAAAAAAAACCGCTGTAGGTATCCAGTTCCTGTCGATTCGAAATGGTTCCGGTTGCTGGGTCAAACTGCAAGAGCACTCCCATACCGGCCGGGAATTCATCGAGAAGAACAAATAATTTGCTTCCATCGGGCGATGCTTTAATCATATAAAACGAACCTTCCGGTATCGAATACACCGAAGACAGTTCAACCCCGGCCAATGTAACGCGATATATTCCAATGCCCGATGAATCTTGGTTAATAAGTATCCAGTAATCGCTGCCATTGGCATGTTTAACGGCACAAACGGCCTCGGCTGAAGGCGAATAGACCACTTGATTGGCTTCAATCACCTCACCAAGTCCTCCGTTGAGCGATTGATCTATTTTGAAATAATGTAGACCACGGCCTTGAGGTTGGGCGTTCATTATCGAGTCGGAGGCATCCAAATAATATTCGCGATCGTCCATGGTAAAGAGATAGTATTTTCCGGGTTCGCCCGGAGCTTCAATAAAAACCGACGATTGCATGGCACTGTAACCACCGCCTTCAATACCCTGCATATCATAGATCGATTCGTTTGCTGCGTTCCAGATATTTCCTGTGGGCCCAAACGTTTCATAGCCGCCACCATTGGTGTAAAACAATAGGTTGCCTAGCGAATCGCAGTAGGATGCGCATCCTTCGTAAGCCGAAATTGCACTGCCACTCATTTCAACTGGCTCACCACTCGCAAAATCGATTGTACGGTTATCGCCAAAATGCCAAACGTTAGCCTCTTTCTGTCCGAAACAAAAAGAGAAAAATAAGATCATTAGGCATGTTGAATTTTTTTTCACTTCTTCATGTATTATCTTATTAGTGTTACGTGCCCATGATAGATTTTCACTAAATCTAAAGTCTTTAGTTTCAGCTCAACGGAATAGGTATACGTTCCGTCTGGAGACATCATGCCGTTGTAACTACCATTCCAACCGGTGTTCTTGTCTTTGCTTTGAAATATGAGTTCTCCCCAGCGGTTGTAAATACTCAATAAATAGTTTTGATCATCGAATGCTTCACTGATGACAGGTATGAAGGTGTTGTTAAATTCATCTCCATCAGGTGTAAAGCTATTTGGTATATACACAGTTGTATTTTCAAGAATCGAAATGATTTTTGTAATGCTGTCCTGACAGCCATTTGGATCGCTTACCACTAATGAAATAATCACTTCTCCACTTGTTCCAAGAGGTATTGGAAAAGTTGGGTTTTGTTCTGAACTAGTTGAGTTTTCTCCATTCACCGAAAAGTCCCAGTCCCACGTATTTACTTGACCTGTTGATGATTCAATAATATTGATTTCAGAATCGTCTTGTTCAATCACCGCAGGATTGGTGCTAAAGGCAGCAACTGGAGAAGGTTTAATGATCAGATTCACTGTAACAATGCTGTCACAGCCATTTTGGGAAGGAAGTATATACGTGAAGGTCCCACTTTCCGAATAGGTTTGACCGTTATCTGCTAAATAACTTCCACAGGCTTCGACGTTCAAGGTATTGGAAGCGTTTTGATTTATGGTCAGATTCAAGGTTACCGTGCTATCGCATCCCAGTGAGGAACCTCCACTAATGGTGAATTGTGGCGTATTTGTTGAGCTCGTATAGGTGTTTCCATCGATCCATGTATAACTTTCACAAGCTACTTGAACATCTGTACTTATAACA
>JAULVY010000169.1:0-6105 GCA_032110825.1 Chitinophagaceae bacterium
TTCTTACCACCAATATTCTCGGACAAACCTATGCGCAACCCTATGCCGGTAAAGTTCTGTTTGAAGTAAATGGAAAAACATATAGTCTGGATGCTGTAGACGAAGGAGATGAACATGAATACCACATTGTATTTGGAGATGAAACAAATGGGCTAGAAACATATCCATCCGGAAGATTTTTGGATTTCCCCAAACCCGATGCCAATAACAATACAGTATTAAATTTCAATAAGGCCTATAATCCACCTTGTGCTTTTTCTGAATTTTCTACTTGTCCCATTCCCACCAAAGCAAATACATTGCCCATCTCCATTTTAGCGGGAGAAAAAAAGATTCATTAATTAGCGAATGCTTTGAAATCTTTTATTGTCGTTTCCTTTTGTTAAATTCGGAAACCTTTACCAAAAACAACCGTATGCAATTTTTAGGACCCATCGATTGGATTTTTGTTGTACTCTACCTCTTGGTCATTGCCGGCGTATCGGTTTGGAGTATTCGCAAGAGTAAGGAAACGACATCGGATTATTTTTTAGCCAATCGAAATTTAGGCTGGTTTGTCATTGGTGCATCCATCTTGGCTTCCAATGTTGGATCTGAGCATATCGTAGGCCTAGCAGGATCTGCCGCCAAGTCGGGAACGGTATTGGGGCACTATGAATTGCACTCTTATATTGTATTGATATTGGGATGGGTATTTGTTCCTTTTTATCTCCGCAGCTCAGTCTATACCATGCCTGAGTTTTTAGAAAAACGATTCAATCCTCAATCCAGGCGTTTGCTTACTATCATTCAATTGATTAGCTATGTAATTGCAAAAGCATCGGTTACCATTTTTGCTGGTGCTCTTGTTTTCAATCAGTTTTTGGGAGTGGATTTTTGGACGGGCGCTATCATTCTCGTTTTGGTAACTGGAGTCTATACTATTTTAGGAGGCCTGCATGCTGTAATGTATACAGAGGCTGTACAGGCTATTGTATTGCTTGCGGGCTCTTTTCTGTTGCTGATTTTTGGTTTAGAAAAAGTGGGCGGTTGGGATCAGCTTATGGCTAATCTTCCCAAGGAAAAACTGAACATGTTTTTGCCACTCAGTGATCCTGAATTTCCGTGGTTGGGTATTTTGTTTGCGTCGCCCATTGTAGGTGTTTGGTATTGGTGTACCGATCAGCACATCGTGCAACGGTGTTTGGCTGCTAAAAACGAGCGAGAGGCCAGAAGGGGAACTATTTTTGCTGCTTTGTTGAAGTTGCTTCCTTTTTTTATTTTCTTGATACCCGGACTCATCGCCTATGTTTTGCACGAACAAGGAAAAATTCAAATGGATGATACCAATACAGCATTTCCTGTGATGGTAAAAGCTGTTATGCCGGTTGGTTTAAGAGGAGTTTTAGCAGGAGGATTGCTTGCAGCACTTATGGCAAGTCTGGCTTCAGTTTACAATGCGTGTTCAACATTATACACCATTGATATTTATAAAAAATCACATCCCAATGCTTCGGAAAAAGAATTGGTGAAAGTGGGAAGGATAGCTACGGCAGTAATTGTTTTGCTTGGAATGGCTTGGATTCCGTTGATGGGTAGAATCGACAGCGGTCTTTATAATTATTTACAAAGTGTTCAGTCTTATTTGGCTCCTCCGATTTCAGCTGTTTTTTTATTCGGTGTATTTTTCAAACGGTTGAATGCAAAGGGTGCATATACATCTATGGTAGTTGGTTTTATTTTAGGTATGGCCAAGCTTACGTTGCAGTTGCTCAGCGATCAACTTGAAGAGGGAAGTTTGATTCATCAATTTGCAACCATGAACTTCTTGTATTTCTGCATCTGGTTGTTCTTAATCAGCATCGTCATTTTTGTTGGAGTTAGTTTATCTACTGCTGCTCCATCAGAAGAAAAAGTAAAGGGACTTACCTTTTCAACAACGGTTGCGGAAGATAAAGCAGCAACACGTGCGAGTTGGAATGGATGGGATGTTGCCCTTTCCATTATTGTTCTTGTTGTAATCGTTGCTATATTCCTTTACTTCTCTCCATTAGGAATAGCCGGATAGTTTATTGTTTGGGAACAGGAGGTGGACCGTCTGGCAACATGGCTTGCCAGGTTTCTTTGCCTTTTCGTTTTTCAAATTCTGATCTCATTTCTTTTCTCAGTGATTCTTTTTCAAAAAGATCCACCATGGTGGTGCCGAGAGATTTTGCTGCAAACAACATTCCCTTGTGTCCAATACTCATTCCTCCAGACGCCACTACAACCCAAGAATGCCAGGGAGATCCATAAGGAGCGGTTACAGCATTCAAGGTGATTTCGGGCACGATATAACTGATATCGCCCACATCTGTTGATCCTCCATCCGGATCTGGTCTTGTTGCCTCCAATGGTTTAATATCTCCTTTAATTCCCATTGGCTCTGCACCGTATTCTTTCATGATTTTATTGGCGAATTCAATTTCCTCTTTGGTATATTTTATGGGCCCAATCATTTGCATGTTTGCATGCAATGCTTTTGCTCCGGTTTCATTGACTAAAATTTCATACAGTCCGTTTTCCATAAAAAACTCAACTTCTGTTTTGGTCATCAACGCAGCACCCTTAGCAACATCTTTCATTCTAGCTTCAACTTCAGCTACTCCGTTTCTTTTTGAATCGCGTATCCAAATCCAAACACTGGCTTCATCCGGAATTACATTGGGTACATTACCGGCTTGTTTGTATACATAATGTATACGAACACTCGGTTTCACATGCTCGCGCATGAAATTCATTCCGATATTGAACAGTTCAGCAGCATCCAATGCACTTTTACCGTTCCAGGGATCTGCAGCTGCATGGGCACTTTTCCCTTTGAATTTTACGGTATAGCTTACTACTGCTTGCGAACTTTGCATGTTGGCTTTGTTTTCGTAATCGGGATGCCAGTCGAGGCATACATCCAAATCGTTGAACACTCCTGCTCTTGCCATATAAACTTTTCCTGCTAAATCTTCCTCCGCTGGCGTTCCATAAAAACGAACCGTACCTTTTAATTTTCCTGATTCAATCAACTCCTTAATAGCTGTAGCCGCACCCAAACTTGCAGCACCAAACATGTTGTGTCCACATCCATGTCCGGCTGCACCTTCTTTAAGTGGACTCTTGATGGGTTCTGCTTTTTGAGATAGACCAGGCAATGCATCAAATTCACCCATGATACCGATGATGGGTTTACCGGAACCATATTCTGCTATAAATGCAGTAGGGATTTCAGCAATATTTCTTTTTACACGAAATCCTTGCTGTTCTGCATAGTCGGATAATACTTTAGCCGATTGATGCTCGCGCATGGCTATTTCAGCAAAAGCCCATACTTGATCGCTGAGCTTAATCAATTCTGCTTGATGTTTCTGAATCGATTCAAGAACCGATTGTTTATTCACTGGAATCGACTGTTGTGCAAACAACTGAACACTGATCAAGAGAAGAGCTAGAGTTGATTTCATACGTATCTGTTTTAAATCATTCAATCCAAGTTATGCAAAAACCGAATGAAATTTTTACATTCACAGATAAATCATAAACATGAGAATTGTTTTTCTTATTCTTCTTATATCAATGAATATGAAGTCCATGGCACAAGAAATAAAAATTGCAACCTACAATATACGCTATGCCAATCCCAAAGATTCTGGAAATCTATGGCAGGATCGCAAGTCTCATGTTGTTCAACTTATTCGCTATCATCAATTTGAAATTTTTGGGATTCAAGAGGGACTGAAAAATCAAATAGATGATTTAAAAATATTGATGCCTGAGTTCAGCTGGTATGGTATTGGCAGAGACGATGGAATTTCAAAAGGAGAACACTCTGCCATTTTTTATAAAACCGATGCATTTGAAGCAGAGGCCAAGGGAGATTTTTGGTTATCCACCACACCCGATAAACCTGGTCCCGGTTGGGACGCCAATTTAAATCGGATATGCACATGGGTTAAATTCAAGGACAAAAAGACAAAAAAATCTTTTTTTGTATTCAATGCTCATTATGATCATCAGGGTGTGCAGGCCAGGATAGAAAGCAGTAAACTCATTTTAAAAAAAATACAAGAGCTGGCAGGTTCTTCGCCAGTTGTGTTCATGGGGGATTTAAATGGAGGAAGAGAAAGCGATTGGTACTTGCAGTTGGCAAGATCAGGATGGATGCGTGATGGGTATGGGTTGGCGGATTTCACCTATCAACCCAATGGAAGTTTCAATGGATTTCGGTTTGATGATGTTCGAAAAGATGTGATCGATCATATCTTTTTATCCCATCATTTTTCCGTTCGTCGCTGGGCTGTGCTCACCGATACCTACAATGGAAAATTTCCATCGGATCATTTTCCTGTAGCGGCTGAAATACAGTTAAACTAGTTTCCATATTCCATAGAGCGCGATCAGAGAAATTGATAGTACGCTGATCCAAAACAACAACTGTTCAATCTTCCCGGATGCAATCATCAGAGGTTTGTTGTTTTTATTGAAAACAATACCTGCAGCTACTACAACCAAAAGCAGCACTGAGCCTACGATTCCTCCAAACAAAACCATGATGGTGGGAAGTTTCAAATACAGAAATGCTATGGACCATAAGACGGGAAGAATCCAGGCCGACCAGAAAATTATTTTTTTTCGGTTGGATGGAATGGAAGTATCAACCCATTTGAATTCATGAAAGATATCAGTGAAGAGTCGAGACCAATATGCCAGTGTAGCAAACACACTGGAAAACAAAACAAAAAAAGCTCCCCAGAGATAAATATTTCTAACCCCCGCACCTAATGTTGCTGTATAGATATTTGCCAATGTATTGATCACTTCATTTCCATCGGGGATGGATTTTTGCCCATGCAGCACAGATGCGCCCAATAAATAAAATGCAGCAGTTACTGAAGTATAAATTACCATAGCAACAAGGGCATCTAAATACATCACCTGAATCCATCCCTTGGCTCTTTTCTTCCACGCTTCGCTCCCATCGTTTACTCCGGTGTATGAAGCATATCCTTTTTCTAAACACCAATAGTTGTAAGCAATGATTTCATCAGCTGCAACGCCTGTTATTCCAAAGGCACCAATGGCTACAAAAATCAATTCAGATGGAAGTCGGAATTGCAAACCGCTTGCAACATCGTTCCAGGTAAAACCAATTGAAGTCCCGTTCAATGAAAAAACTGCCATCAAGGTGAAAATGGTAAAGCCGACTACCAAGAACAGCGAAATTTTTTCTACCCAAGAATACCAATTGTTTGCAATCAGCAGGCTGCTTAGTATGCCAATGAAAAGAGTTAAGCTGGATAAACCAAGATGAGGGAATAACAAATGAAGTGCAATAGCTGATCCACCGAGCATTCCTCCCAATTGCAGTATTTTAATCAAGGTTAAGGTAAAAGCTGTCCATACTGCCCAATGGCCTTTGAATAGAGATGGTCCGACTAGTGATCCAAAACCTTTCATGGGACTATTTCCGGTGAGAATAGCGTTTTTACCAAATTCAAGCTGGATGGCTACTTTAACAAGACAGCTTACCAAGATCACCCAGAATGTGATGAATCCACCCCTAGCTCCTAAGACGGTAGTAGCAATCAATTCACCTGAGCCTACGATGGAGGCCGACAAAATAAAACCCGGACCCAAAAATTTGAGTCTTCCTGTCCAGTTAACTGGAGGATCCATGATTGCAGGTTGTTTGGTGTTGGACATTCTGTAATCAAGTTAACAAAATCATTTTCTACCAGCGAAAAGGATTTAGTGAAAATGAATTCCGGATTTGTATTTCGGGCTAAAAAATAGCGAAATTAGATGAGTAAAAAATTCAACATGACATTCAATACCGATTCGCGCAGAAAATTTTTAAAGGATACGGCATTGGTTACTGCCGCTGCTGCTGCCTCTCCGTCTTTGTTTGCAAATGCACAAAGCAATCGCAAGCAAGCCGATAAAGTAAAATTAGCTTGCATTGGAATTGGAAATCAAGGAGCATCGGATTTGATGCAGTTTCATAAATCCGGGTTAGCTGAATTTGTGGCGTTTTGTGATGTAGACATGGGTGCTCCACAAACACAATCGGTATTGAAGCAATTCCCAAATGTTCCT
>JAULVY010000170.1:0-7849 GCA_032110825.1 Chitinophagaceae bacterium
GCCGCTGCTTGAAAAATACAAAGACCTTTTTGTCATCATTGCAGCCGATCCTGCCGTACCGATCCTCAAAAAGCACGGCGTGGTGCCACAGTTTGTGGTGTCCATTGACCCCAAAAAGCGCCCTTATTGGAAGCACAACGAACTCGATCCTGCGACAACTTTTGTGATCGAGGTCGGCTGCTGCCCCGACGTGGCTTGGTCCAGTAACCATAAATACATGGTGACAAGTTGCCACAAAGACATTTTTAGGCTTCTGACTGACTTGGGCGCGGCGCCTTCATATTTGTTGACAGGGGGTTCGGTGACGACTACCGCCTTTAGTCTGGCTCAACACATGGGCGCAAATCCGATCATATTGATTGGCCAAGATTTGGCTTGGACCGACGGCAAGGACCACGCGGACGGCTATGTCAGCCAGTACAGCCGCGAGCAACTTCAAGCTCGGCACGCCAAAGGGTTTGAAATTGAAGGTTACGACGGCAAACCCGTGCGCACGGAGCGGCAGTTGTTGTATTACAAAACCTGGTTTGAACAGCGCATTGCCCTGATGCCAGATCGATTGATCGTCAACGCCACCGAGGGCGGTGCGCGCATCGAGGGCGCTGCACATGTGCCCTTCGAAAGCGTTTGCCAAGAAATCCAGGCCAGCCACCTGGGTGAGACGCCACCAGACCCCGCACGTCCATGGACGCCTGATTTTATTTACTTGGCTCAACTGGCAGACCGCTTGCGTGGATTGAACAGCGAGATAGAACAACTGGAAAGTGAACTGAACAAGGGTGTCAAGTTGATCGACGGCATCAAGAAAAAACCCAAGAAAACAGTGATTCGTCAGATCGAACAGATCAATCGTTTGTTGGTTGATGGCAGCTGGCAAGTCAAGACCGTTGTCGAAATGATGGCCCAGTCGGCGGTTGTTGCCACTGAACAAAAGGTCTTGCTGGATGATGAGGTCAGTGCCAACATCAAGGGCGTCTATGGTGGATACAAATCAGTCTACAAATCGGCTTTGCAGGGCGTCGGTGGTGGTAAAGATTTATTGGGAAATTTGGTTCGCTTGCTTGATGAAGTCCTTGCAAGTGAGAAATTAGATCTTCAGTTATTACATGATTATGGATTTAACAGATGGAAGAAAGATGAGGCAAAAAATCTATCTAATAAATTGGTAGCAAATGTATAAAAAAATACAATAAACAATCAAAAAATAAATTCAAGGATAATTACCATGGCGTTAAGTATTGTGTCTCAAGAGAAAAAAATTCACTCTCAAAATGGAGAGGATGGCATTTTTATGTACTTATTTAAAATGCTTAAGAATAATAATAATAATTTCATAGAAATTGGATGTTCCGATGGGTTGGAAAATAATTCAAGAAATCTAATTAACATCGGGATGAGTGGAACAGGAATAGATATTGAATGGAGTAAATTGATTGGATATGATAAAATCATTTTAGAGAAAGCTCTGGAGGGAAGAATTAAATTAAAAAGTATGAAGGTGACCATAGATAATTTTTATGAAATATTATCAATGGAAGGGAGTAATCCAGATATATTTTCTCTTGATATAGATGGTAATGATTATTATATTGCAGATGCATTGTTGCGCGCTGGTTTTCGTCCTTCAATTGCTTGTTTGGAAGTAAATTCATTTCTTGGGAAAAATCCAATCATCGTAAAGTATCAAGAGAATTTCTCGAGATATCAATTGCAACCTAATTATGGCTTGTATTTTGGAGCATCGCCTTCAGCATGGAGGGAACTATGGATTCGCTATGGTTATCAGGCATTGGGACTCGATAGTTCAGGTACAAATATATTCTTTGTTTTGCCAGATCGTTTTATTGATGATATTAAATTAATAGAAGAATCTCCAGATGTACATCAAAAACTTTTTGTTGCTAAATATAAAAAAACAGGAGATGAGCTGAGTGATATTCTTCTTAATACTGAAGGATTGGAGTTTCTAGATGTTACAACTAATACTTACGAAAATTATTTTATGGAAATATTTAAAGGAAATGATTTTTATAATAATGAAAGTGCAGCCTTTGTAACGACTTTTATAAAACCAGCTTATGATGAAGTCGCGCACAAATTGATTGAAAGTTTTGATCGCCATTGGCCGAAAAATTATGATTTTCTAGCACTTTCAGAAAATTGTGAAGTCGAAAAAATATCTAAAAGAATTTTTACGACTGATTTGGAAAATTCTGCAAATGGACTCAAAGAATTTAAGGCTAGGCATAGATTTAATCCTGGAGCTAACGGTCGTTTTGCTGATAAGTACAATTATATTTTCGATAGCGTTAAATGGTCTCATAAAGTGTTTGCAGTTGAGTCTGCTGCAAATATTTGTGATTCAGAAATCCTTATTTATATAGATTCTGATATTGTTACATTTGACGATGTTCCGAATGATTTTCTAAATCAAATTTTTCCAAAAGAATTTGATATCGCATTTATGCCTAGGACAAACATGTATTCTGAATGCAGTTTTGTATTGTATAGACAGCGAAACCCCTTTGTTCGAAGCTTTATATTTGAACATGCTGAGATTTACCGTAAAGACTTAATTTATCAATTGCCTGGTTGGACTGATTGCCATGTATTTGATTATTTAGTGAAAAAATATTCAAAAAATGGTGCACTTAAATTTTGGGATATAAATAAAGATGTGCCAAATTCTTCTCATCCATTCATTAATGGTCCTTTGGGTCGCTATATGGATCATATGAAGGGAGGTCGCAAGACTGCAGGTAAATCATATGCTTCTGATTTTGTTGTGAATAGAACAGAAAGTTATTGGAAAGAGAAAAAATAAACTGATTGATAGTTAGTATTGTGTGTTTTGATTCTTATTGGGATTGCATAAGGCATTAAAATAAATTCTTCAACGATTCAATTTATTTTAAATTCAAAAAATTATGCCCAGATTAACTTTTTAAAGTTTTGGTAATATTAAATTTCAGCTTTGCAATATTTTCCCTTTTAAGGGTTTGTTGATATTCAATTTAAAAGGAAATAAAATGGAAAAAATTGCTTTAATAACTGGTGTTACGGGCCAAGATGGTGCATATTTGGCTGAATTCCTTCTTAACAAAAATTATATAGTCCACGGACTCAAACGACGTGCTTCCTCATTCAATACAGCTCGTATAGATCATCTATATCGAGACCCTCATGAAGATAATGTGCGTTTCTTTTTGCATCATGGCGATCTCACTGATTCAAGTAATTTGATCAGAATTATTCAGCAAGTTCAACCAGATGAAATTTATAATTTGGCTGCACAAAGTCACGTAGCAGTGTCGTTCGAGCAGCCTGAATACACTGCAAACGCTGATGCTTTGGGTACTCTAAGAATATTGGAAGCATTACGTATTCTTGGTCTTCAGAAAAAAACACGCTTCTATCAAGCGTCAACTTCAGAGTTGTATGGGCTAGTTCAGGAAATGCCTCAAACTGAATCCACACCCTTTTATCCTCGCTCGCCTTATGCGGTTGCGAAGTTGTATGCATATTGGATCACTGTTAATTATCGTGAAGCTTACGATATCTATGCATGCAATGGTATATTGTTTAATCATGAGTCACCTATACGTGGTGAAAATTTTGTCACAAGAAAAATTACACGGGCATTGGCTAGAATTAAGCTTGGCCTTCAAAAGCATTTATATCTTGGTAATTTGGATTCAAAACGTGACTGGGGTCATGCGCGCGATTATGTCGAAGCACAGTGGTTGATGTTGCAGCAGCAGAAGCCTGAGGACTTTGTGATTGCAACTGGTACTCAATATAGTGTTCGTGATTTTGTTAACACAGCTGCAATTGAGCTGGATATGCAGATTCATTGGGATGGTAATGGGATTGATGAAAAGGGTTTTGATAAAAATGGCAATTGCATTATTTCAGTAGATTCCCGTTATTTCCGCCCTACTGAAGTAGAAACATTGTTAGGTGATTCTACAAAGGCCTTGGGTAAATTAGGTTGGAAGCCGAAAACCAGCTTTTCTGAACTGGTCATTGAAATGGTAAGAGAAGATCTTAAAATTGCCAAAAGAGATGAGCTGGTCAAGAGTCATGGTTATTCAACGAACTATTTTCATGAGTGATGAATTCGAGTCATGATAAGTCAATATAATTTCGCAAAAAGCATTTTAAATTTAAAATACGATTCGACTGTTTTAATTTTAAATAAAATTTTTATATTTTATTGTAATACAATATTTATATGCTTAAATCATTTGCAATTTTCAAAGAAACAATTTATTTGATTTTTTTCGCATGGAATGAATTTGTCAAATATTTATTCTATTTAAACTATTCATTTTGCATGCAGCCAATAGATCTATCGCCTGGGAGTAAAAAATGAGGACTGCACTTGTAACTGGTATAACCGGACAAGATGGCTTTTATCTTGCCAAACTACTTCTTGATAAAGGTTACCATGTCATTGGCACCTTTCGAGAGAAGATTCATACATTAAATCTTTCTATGGATCCGCTGCAAGACAAAGTCGAATTTATTTATTTTGATATGTTTGATCAACGAAACATCGCTTCAATACTCGATGAATATCGTCCAGCTGAAATCTACAACTTAGCAGCTTGTTCGTCTGGTGCGGGCATGTTCGTTGATCCTGTTGGTCTGGCTGAAGTAAATGGTTTAGCTGTAACACGAATTCTTGAAGCGATTCGGGAAGTCGATTGCAAAATTAGATTTTGCCAGGCATCTAGTAGCGAGGTCTTTGGTGCCGCTGTTGAAAGTCCACAAACAGAATCTACATTTTCTAATCCCCGTAGTCCCTACGGTGCTGCAAAATCTTATGCTGATTCGATGGTGCGGATTTATCGCCAACACTATCAGTTGTTTGCCTGTTCAGCCATTCTTTTCAATCACGAAAGTCCTCGTCGGGGCTTGGGTTTCGTTACAAGAAAGATAACTCACGAGGCAGCCCGAATTAAACTTGGATTATCAAAAAAACTGCATTTAGGTAATTTGGATGCGAGGCGAGACTGGGGCTTTGCAGGTGATTATGTGCATGCTATGTGGTTGATGTTGCAGCAACAAAATGCAGAGGATTTTGTTTTGGCAACGGGTGAACTCCATACGGTTCGTGAGGTTTGTGAGTTGGCTTTTAGCCGTTTGGGACTTAACTATCGCGACCATGTCTTTGAAGATCCTCTGGCATTTCGTCCGGGAGATGAATTAACTTTGATCGGGTCTGCTAAAAATGCATATGCTAAGTTAAATTGGAAGCCACAAATAAATTTTCAACAATTGGTGCAAATGATGGTAGATTCAGATCTTTTTGAATTGAAGAAATTAAATTTAGAAAGCATGTCAAATGAATAAAATTATTAATAAATGCAGGATTTGCGGTAATACAAATTTAGCGCCAGTGCTTGATTTGGGAGAGCAGATGCTGACTGGTGTATTTCCAAGTGAAAAAGGGGCGAAGGTTACAACGGGTCCTTTGCGTCTTGTAAAGTGTATTGGCGATGATGATGTCTGTGGATTATTGCAAATGGAGTACTCCTACGATTTGAGAGAAATGTACGGTGAAAATTATGGTTATCGATCTGGTCTGAACGCCAGTATGGTTACACACCTTAATTCCAAGGTAAACCGTATTATGGATAAGGTGAAATTGCAAAATGGTGATCTGGTTGTTGATATTGGTAGTAACGACAGTACCACATTACAGGCATTTCCATCTAATGGCCCATTGCTGGTTGGTTTTGATCCGACTGGGATCAAGTTCCACGGTTACTACCCTTCACATATTCAATTGATACCTGATTTTTTCTCGGCATCTTCCCTGAACGAGCACTTTCAAGGGAAGAAGGCGAAAATTGTAACTTCTTTCTCCATGTTTTATGATTTAGAAGATCCCATGGATTTTATGCGTCAAGTATATGATGTTCTGGAGGAAGAAGGAATATGGGTTTTTGAACAGAGCTATATGCCAACCATGTTGGATACGAATTCTTACGACACTGTATGCCATGAGCACATAGAGTTTTACGCACTTCGTCAAATTAAATGGATGACTGATCGTGTGGGTTTTAAGATCGTTGACGTAGAATTCAATGATATCAATGGAGGTAGTTTTTCAGTGATGGTCAAAAAAGTTCGTGGTGATATTGGCGCTATTCCTGCAGTTCAGAGCATATTGGATGGTGAACGAGCGAAAGGTCTGGATAGTTTGCAGCCATATAAAGATTTCTCAGGCCGTGTATTGCAGGCGAGGAAAAACTTATTAGAATTCATTGAAAAAGCTCATTCAGATGGAAAAACTATATCAGCAATTGGAGCATCGACTAAAGGAAATGTTCTTTTACAGTACTGCGGACTGACTTCCAAAGAGATCGAATACATGGGTGAGGTCAATGAGGAGAAATTCGGCTGTTTCACGCCTGGCACTTGGATACCTATCATTGCTGAACAGAAACTTTTATCAATGCAACCGGATTACTTGATCGTACTTCCATGGCATTTCCGAAAGTTTTTTATTTCGAACAGTAAATTTGCTGGTTTCAATCTGGTTTTTCCGTTGCCAGAACTTGAAGTCATCAAAGTTATTTGATGACTCTTTAAATTTCTTGGCTAATTGATATTTATACGATCATTTGGTTCGGGGAAAAAGTTATTGTAACCAGCCTTAGAAAAAGACTTGGTTATCAGAAAATTACTCGGTTAATCTATTTGAATTTAATATTTTTAATAATAAATAGTTTTTTGTGTCAGTGATTTTAAGGGCTGACATTTATTATGCTGCAGCTTTAAGATTTATAAAATTATTTAATTTAAATTCTTCTTCTATCCATAATTTGGAAAAATCACAATTTTTCTTGTTTTCAAACCATGGACCACCTAATGTGAAGTGAATAGCTTTTAAATTATCATATTCTGCTTGATACCAACCTTCCAGATAATTCCAGCCTTTGTCCAGTGAGCCAATATCTTGATCTTTCAGCCATTCAAAGCGGTGCAAGAACGCTGGGGTGGCTTGATTGACCACATCGGGGGTCAGGGCTTGCACTGCAGGGTGAGCGCAGTTGAAGACGATGAAGGATGACCAGTTTTTTCGCGGGTAGGGATGCTGAATGGCCCCGTCCATCTTCATGCCTGGCTGTGGGCGATAGTCGTGTTGAACCACAGAGATGGCTTGACTGGGGTCAATGTCTTTGAGCACATCCCGAATATCGGTCAAAAACAAAAAGTCGCAGTC
This sequence comes from Chitinophagaceae bacterium, assembly GCA_032110825.1. Taxonomy (GTDB): domain Bacteria; phylum Bacteroidota; class Bacteroidia; order Chitinophagales; family Chitinophagaceae; genus Pollutibacter. Next base: position 7,238 of record JAULVY010000170.1, read on the forward strand.
TACAAAAACCGCATAACCTTGATGGCCCGCTAGGTGAGGTGTCAAAAATCGGGTCAGACTGAATTCGGTGGCGGCCAGTGTGTCAACGGGTCGTGTATAGAGGCCTTTCGCCCTCAGGTCAGACTGAACCAGTGGGGTGACCTGAACCTGTCTTGAGTTGGTGCGGCTCAGAATGGAATGACGGCAGACTTCCCATGCGATGTCTTCGCGGGGATCCCAACCAACAAATACTTGCAGTTTCATGAGTGCTCCTATGGGTTGCAATAGAGCAGCAAAAACTGTGCCGAAGATTTGTATCAGGATTTGCGTGCTCAGTAACTGTTGTTCAGGCCAAAACTTGCCGTTTTATCGTGATATGGGGAGAAAAGTTGCCACACAAAGTACGGTGTTGCGTATCCCTGGAAAGGCTTGGCGGATGAGATGAATCAAAATTTACCGCAGCAGGGCGAGGACGAATGCGGGTTGTTGATTGGCCTGAGCCAGCATGGCCGTACCCGCTTGCCGAATGATCTGCGCTCGGGCCAGCTCTGAGGTGGTCTGGGCATAGTCCGTGTCCACAATTCTGCTGCGTGATGCCGCCGTGTTGGTCGCAATGTTGGTCAGGTTATCGGC
>JAULVY010000171.1:0-1666 GCA_032110825.1 Chitinophagaceae bacterium
ATTTAATTAATGTCATAATTACGACTTTTTAGAAAGATTTTTCTGTAATTGAATCATTTTTAATGCAGCAATGGCACATTCAACGCCTTTGTTACCATGCTTACCTCCTGAACGATCAATAGATTGTTGGATGTTTAAATCGGTTAATACACAAAATGAAACGTGTTTGTTGTATTTCAAACTCACATCCATTATGCCTTGCGTTGCACCGTGACAAACAAAGTCAAAATGTTTTGTTTCCCCTTGAATGACAACACCAATAGCGATTGCAGCATCAACATCTGTGCTTTCAAATAAGAATTGAGATCCTAAAGCCAGTTCAAAAGTACCAGGAACAAAATGAATTAAAATATTCGATTCTAAAACACCACATTCAATAAGAGTTTCTTTTGCTCCTTTTAATAAATTTAATGTAATTTCAGAATTCCACTCAGAAACAACAATACCAATTTTGAATTGTGCACCGTTTGGAACATCTTTCTCATTGAAGTAGGAAAGATTTTGGTGCTCAGTTGCCATTATAAACTTATTTTACAACTTTTCCGGATGCACGAGCAACGTATTTATCAACCGTTATTTGACTCGCATAACCAGGATATTCATCACGAACTTTTGTATAATATTCAGCAGCCTTTTTGAAATCATTCACTTTTTCACTGTTCAATCCAGCTTTAAACAAAAACATTGGAGTAGTAAATTCATTCGCATCAACCTCAGAAGCTTCAACGTACTTTTCAACTGCTTTTTTGTATTCTTTCAGCTCGGAGTGACAATCAGCAATTAATCCCATGCGCATTGCCTCAAGAAAAGTTCCATCTAACTTAGTTTCATCAAGTTCTTTCAACGCTTTTTTAAATTCCCCTTTCGCCATGAATTGTCTCGCCAAAACAAATTGAGCAATTTCACCTCCTATGTAGCCGTCGTATTTCTTTTTTGTTTTGGTTAATTCTGTGATAGCCATATTCGTGGAATCCTTCGCTGCATAGTTCAACCCTTTCCAGTATGCATCTTTCGACTTATCGTTGGTCGATTTCCAAACAAACTGATAATAAGCCAAACCGGCAAGAACTAATACCAATATACCTCCAACAACATAGGTAATCATTTTAAAACGCTTATCGTTGTTGAATCTGTTTTTGATCGTATCGAATGAAAAGTTTTCTGTCATTATCTTAATTTCAAGAGCGCAAAATTAGTAATAATATTTTGAATTACATCTATTTTATATGTTCAAAGTTTTCAATTCTACTAAAAACCAAAAGCACCTCTTTTGGAGATGCTTTCGATTAAACTAAAATTAACTGAACCTATGAATTATTGAACTACGAACTGGATGTTTTGTGTTGTTTGTGCTGTTTGAACTTTTGCTACGTACATTCCTGGTGTTAATCCGTTGAAAGTTGCGCTTGTTTGATTTGCGATTTCTTGGTTGTCAACTACTTGTCCTGCTGCGTTAACGATTGTAATTTGATTTACTTCTGCGTTATCCCAAGTGATTGTTCCGTTTCCGTTGTTTGGGTTTGGATATAAATTGAATGTACTTTCTACTTCTTCAGTGATACTTGCAGATTCTGTAGCAACGTATGTTCCAATGTTCAATTGACATCCGTTTGCATCTGTTACGTTTACTTCGTAAATACCTTCTGTTATAATTCCTAATACATCC
>JAULVY010000172.1:0-3022 GCA_032110825.1 Chitinophagaceae bacterium
TGGAAAGCAAAATCAATTTGATTTAAAAATAGAAACAGATGGCGATCTTAAAAAACTGGTATTGGAATCAAGTCAAGATGGGAAAACGTTTAATCCAACTTTTGAAATACCATTTGAGTCAAAAACTGGAATACAAACCATTCAGTTCAATGCTCTAGCCAATGGAAATTCTTTCTTCAAGATTCGAATGATCGATGTGAATGGAAAATCCATCACCTCCAAAATTGTAAACCTCACTCAAGTGGTGAGTAAACAGGATTTATTTCATGCTGTGCCCAATCCGTTTTCGGACTATATCCAAATAACTCGTTTTGCATCTAAAGCAGAATGGGCAACCATTCATATTTTAAGTGCAACAGGCCAAGTTGCTCATAGCGAAAAAGTACAATTGAAAGCTGGAGAAAATAAAATCAGGCTGCTGACCAACCGCCTTCAAAAAGGCATTTACTATGCATCCCTCCAGTTGGATGCCACCGGAGAAAGACAGGTATCCAGAATCATCAAAAACTAAAGAACCTCAATTGGATGGAATAGAAATCCAAAGAGCCGAATTTTTGATTAATTTTATTGGCATGCTCAGGGAATTAGAATGAACAAAAACACCAATATCTTGTTCTTCATTACCACAATTGTTTAGCCCATGAACCCCATTGAACCAGGCAGCATCCTCAAGGCAATCAACTCACCAGACGACCTCAAAAAACTGGATAAGGATCAGTTACACAGGGTTTGTGATGAGCTTAGGCAGTACATTATTGATGTGGTGAGTGTACACGGAGGGCATTTTGGGGCCAGTTTGGGAGTAGTGGAGCTTTCCGTAGCCCTTCACTATGTTTACAACACTCCATACGACCAATTGGTATGGGATGTAGGACACCAGGCTTACGGACATAAAATACTTACGGGAAGAAGGGATCAATTTCCTACAAACAGAAAATACGGTGGCCTAAGCGGTTTTCCCAAACGCACAGAAAGCAAATTCGACACGTTTGGCGGAGGGCACTCCTCCACTTCCATTTCGGCAGCATTGGGGATGGCAATTGCCTCTAAATACAAAGGCGAAACAGATCGAAAATCTGTAGCCATCATTGGAGATGGCGCAATGACGGCAGGCATGGCGTTTGAAGCCATGAATCATGCTGGTGTTGCGGATGCAGATATGCTTGTTATCTTAAACGACAATTGCATGAGCATTGATCCAAATGTAGGGGCTCTCAAAGAATACTTAACCGATATCACCACTTCCCATACCTACAATAAGCTCAAAGACGATATTTGGAAATCCCTGGGTAAGCTCCCGATTGGAAGTAATTTTTCTAGGGAGATGATGAGTAAACTGGAACACAGCATCAAAGGATTCATCAACAAAAGCAGCAATCTCTTTGAAGCCATGAACCTTAGGTATTTTGGCCCTATCGATGGACACAACATCACCAAATTGGTAGACACGCTGCGTGATTTAAGGGATATCCCTGGACCCAAATTATTGCACATCATCACCACAAAAGGCAAAGGATATGCGTTGGCTGAAAAAGACCAAACCAAATGGCATGCACCCGGACTTTTTGATAAAGTAACAGGTGAGATTTTCAAAAAAAGCTTTGAAACACCGCAACCTCCAAAATACCAAGATGTATTTGGAAAAACAATCATAGAGTTAGCAAAAACCAATTCCAAAATCTTTGGAATCACGCCCGCAATGCCTTCAGGTTCTTCTTTGAAATTCATGATGGAAGAAATGCCTGATCGCGCTGTAGACGTAGGAATATGCGAGCAACATGCCGTTACCTTAAGCGCGGGAATGGCCACTCAGGGACTAAAAGTGTATTGCAACATCTACTCTTCGTTCATGCAAAGAGCATACGATCAAGTTGTACACGATGTTGCCATTCAAAAATTACCGGTAGTATTTTGTTTGGATCGAGGTGGATTGGTAGGGGATGATGGGCCAACGCACCATGGTGTTTATGACATTGCCTATATGCGTTGCATCCCCAATATCGTTGTTTCCTCTCCCATGAATGAATCAGAGCTCAGAAACCTGATGTATACTGCTCAATTGGATACAACCGATCTGCCATTTGTGATTCGTTATCCCCGTGGTGAAGGCGTGATGCCAGAATGGCAAACTCCATTTAAAGAAATTGAGATTGGCAAAGGAAGAAAAATAAAAGATGGCAAAGACGTTGCCATATTATCTTTCGGTCATCCAGGAAACTTTGTATCAACCGCCATACGTAACCTCAGATCAGAGGGACTCGATCCTGCTCACTATGATCTTCGGTTTGCAAAACCACTCGACGAAGAAATGCTGCACGAAGTATTCTCAACATATACCAACATTGTAACGGTAGAGGATGGAACCATCCTAGGTGGTGTAGGATCTGCAGTATTGGAGTTTATGGCTGCACATCAATACAAAGCACATGTCAAATTACTGGGTATCCCGGATCGAATTGTTGAACACGGTTCTCAAAAAGAGCTGTACAAAGAATGCGATTACGATGCAGAAGGTATAGCAAACGCTGTACGGGTATTACTGGGTGAAAAAATACAGGTTACTCAGTAATCGATACCGGATGGTCTTCGGGTCTGCTCTCGTTGTACTCGATGATAAAATTGTTTCTTCCTTCACCGATGATGATCGACATGTAGTTTTGCTGAACCAATTCCAAAACGGTTAAGAATAAAAAGATGGCATGTAGCCTGTCTTGGCACACATCAAATACTTTTTCAAAAGACATGGTCTTTTCTTCGGAGCAAACTTTCAGTACGTATTCACGACTCTCCTCCATGGTGTAATTGTAGCGATACACCACGTGTTGAGGTTTATTTTGACGATCATGCAAGCGCTGCATTACCCGCTCAAAAACCTTCATGAGTTTAAACAAAGAAATAGACTGGATTTCAGTGCCCTCCGATGCCTCCTCTCCTACTGCTTGGAGGTCATGGATCAAATTTCCTCGCTTCACCATGAACAACCGTTGCTGCTCAAGCTCTGCTAACTTAAGTGAGGCTTCCT
>JAULVY010000173.1:0-1081 GCA_032110825.1 Chitinophagaceae bacterium
AATAACATGAAAAACAACAAAACAATTTACCATTTTGTGGTAGATCAAAGCGGATCCATGGCGGGATTGGAAGGAATGGTAATCGAATCATTTAATAGCCAATTCAAAACCTTAAAACAGTTAAAGAAAGAGTTTCCGGAGCAAGAATATGAAGTGAGCTTAACTTATTTTGAAGATGAAGTCACTGATTTGCTTTTGTTTCAGCCGATTGACAGTTTAAAAACCATGACACGAGAAGATTTCAGACCGGGTGGATTAACGGCTCTTTTTGATGGTATCGGAAGATCGATAGATGCCATTCGATTGAAATATGAAAATTTAATTTTGGATGATGGAGCTTCTGTTGTAATGGTAATCATTACCGATGGAGGAGAAAATGCTTCTAAGTTTTATACAAAATTGGCAATTTCTGAAAAGATTAAACAGTTAGAAGAGTCAGGAAAGTGGACCTTCACTTTTATTGGTGCAGGGTTGGATGCTGCGCAAGTATCCCAAGGCTTGAACTTGAATAGAGAAAATGTTCTGTCATATGATCGCCAGCATTTTAATGGAATCATGAGTGATGAAATGGAGCAAGCGGCTCGCTCTTACGCACAAGCAAAAAGTCAAGGTAGAGTCAAAACAACCTATATGGATGAAGTGACGCATAAAGACAAACGCGATTGGAACGTTAATTAATGAATGATTAGGAGCTGTCTATGTGGCAGCTCCTTTTTTAGTTGCTAATTTATGAAGACAAAAACGTTAACAACCAAACGCGAAGCCTTGGTTCATTTCTTTCAGCTCATGGACATCGAAATGATAGCACTTTTATTGAATGATGCGCCGACTTATCAAGATTTTCCTAAGGAAGTTTTTATTGAAAAATTATCGCGAACTTTTGATGAGTTTAAGGAGAAAGGTGATACCTTTTTGAATGCTATTCAAGGCACTTGTGGTATCTGCGATAAAAGTAAAAATGGATTTATGTTTATCGGAAATGCAAGTAAGCAATACATGAGCATCATTTTCGATATGGAGGGCAATGTTGCAAAAGATGTATTCGAATGTGCTAAAATGAAAGTAGGTTTCTCTGATGTGG
>JAULVY010000173.1:1091-2151 GCA_032110825.1 Chitinophagaceae bacterium
AACCGTTGGATTTAGACATGCCGTTTTAGCACCCGTCCATCAAGGTTCCATTCATTTTTAATCGGGATGTTCAACCACTCAAAAAGCGTAGGAAGTATATCGACTAAATTCGTTTTTTCTGCAGTAAGATTAAGAGGAGCTTGGTTTGGGGTTCGAATGACATACCAAATGAATCGTGTTTCCTTTTTATCTTCTTGCTGGTCGTGATGTCCTTCGCATCCGCCATGATCGGTTGTCACAATCACCATCCATTCTTCTTGAAACCTATTTTCTCGGTATCGAACCAACTCCATTAATTGAGTCAGATACGCATCGCTCCTTTGAATTGCTTTGATATATTTTGAGATCGGAAGAGCACACGTCTGAACTCCAGTCACTGAATTGCTTTGATATATTTTGGGTTGTCGGGAGTAAATCCTGTTTCGTGGCCATTAAAATCCGGATCATTGTAATGTAATACAGTAAGGTCTGGAGTTTGAGAATTTAATAGCATTAATGTTTGTTGGGTCAATTGGAAATCAGAATCTACCTCAATGGAAATGTTTTCATTCTGTGTTATATCTAAAAACTGATCCCAATTCGATAACGTAGCTGTTACAAGATCAGGGCGAGTAAGTTTTGCAAGGGTAAATAGGTCGGGATAATCTGAATAACGATTTCCTGAGAAAGAATTTTGCGTTAATCCGTGCTTTTTCGGCCATACTCCATGAAGTAAAGTTGACCAACCTGGAACACTTACGGTGAACGGACCACGATCTACGTTCCAACTATAGGTTGCTTCTTTTGTTAAACCAAATAGGGTTTTGGTGTCAGCAACTGCTAATGCATCCGTTCGAACACCATCCCATCCTACGATGAGAACTTTACGTTTATTTACACCAATTTTTTGATCGTTATTTAGCTGAATTATGGGGGAGTTAGTTTTGCTGCAAGTGAGAAGAAGCAGTGCAATGAAAACGGAACCTATTCTCTTTATATACAAGTTGAAAGATTACGCCACAAAGGTGCATCCTCAAGTGAAAATTAGCATTAATCCAAAAATATGCTTTGGTTATCTTAG
>JAULVY010000174.1:0-8886 GCA_032110825.1 Chitinophagaceae bacterium
TGCTCCTCTGAAAGATTTATGCCAATGGGCAAGGCCCTTGTTGCATGCAAATCATCGCATGCACGAATTAAAAAACGGACTTATATGTTTGAAAGGAGGAGATCTTGCTGAGGAAATATCAGTTTCTGGAGTCAAACCATTTGTTCAAGAAGTCTATCAATTATTTCCGGAAGAATACTTTAAAGAAAAGTTTGTATTTTATGTTCCGTTAAAGGCATGAGTACAGCCAACTATACCATAAAAGTCAGTTTGGTAGAGGATAACCAATTTATTCGAACGGCAATCGAACAGATCATTTTGGGCAGTAAAGATTTTCAATTGGCGTCTATTTATGAGTCGGCGGAAGAAGCAGTTGAAAAGATTCCTTTGGATAAGCCTGATGTTGTTTTGATGGATATCAATCTCGGTGCAATGAGTGGAACGGAAGCCATTCGTATTTTAAAGGAGCGTTGTCCGGATATCAAGTTTATGATGTGCACGGTATACGAAGACGATGAAAATATTTTTGAAGCTTTGGCTGCTGGTGCTAGTGGCTATATTTTAAAAAAATCAAAATCACTTGAGATACTCAGCGCTATCAAAGATCTTTACGAAGGTGGGGCACCAATGAGCGGACAAATTGCAAGCAGAGTTGTGGCAAGTTTTAGAAAAAAAGCTCCAGTTCAAGCTACACGAAAATTAGAAGACTTATCCGATCGGGAATTTGAAATACTAGAGGCACTAGTCCATGGGAAGTTATACAAGGAGATTGCTGATTCTCTGTTTATATCCATTGAAACGGTTCGCAAGCATGTGTACAATATCTACAAAAAGCTACACGTAAACAACAGGGTAGAGGCCTATAATAAATTCTACGGGAAAACCGATTAGCTGATTTGCCGGATATACTCTTTTACTGCATTAATTTTTTCAGCTGAAGTTTCGAGTACGGTAACCAACTTTTCGTCGCTTGATGATAGAATGATACCGGTTTTGGCCTGTTGCAGCAATTCTTCAAATTGTTTGCTGAGAACTTCCAATTCAAAAATTACCAAGCTGGGTTTAATCTTATGGAGCTGAAACTGTATGGCGTCAAGTTGGTTGGAATCAGCCAATTGTGAAAATCCAGATTTGAAATTCTGGAAATCATTTAAAAATATGGTGGCAATTCTCCTATTTAAAACAGGGTCTTTGCCAGTCATGTTGTTTAAACGTTTAAATTCCATGGTTTAAGTCGTTAGGTACGAATACGTAATACTAAGTAAAAATACTTAATATTCAAACCCTTCCTGTTTCTTTCTAGTAAACTGTAGTTAATTGACAATTTTATATAATATCTAGGATGCTATTAGCAGTCTAACAGCCTCTTCATCAGATAGTTGTGGAAAATATTCGTAGTAGGAACCAACACCTGTAAAATTATGTGGACTGCATATTACCTCTAATTCATCTGTTATCTTGTTTAACTTTAAACAGGTGTGAATTGGACAAACGGGAAGGGCGATAGTCAGTTTTTTTGCTCCCATTTCTTTCATTGTATTCGCTGCCAACTGTACGGTAAGTCCAGTTGCAGCCCCATCATCTACCACTAAAACGTGTTTACCTTTAACAGAAGCAGAGCTGGCAACACTGGGAAATACGTGTTTAAGCGTTTCAATTTTTTTTTGAGCCTCCTGTAAAGCATTTTGTTTTTCGGCATATGTAATCAAACTTTCGTCAGGCCATAATTCTCCAGTTTCACTCACTGCCCCAATTGCATATTCTTGATTTCTGGGATGTCCAATTTTTTTTACCAGCAATATTTGCATCGGGATACCCAATTTTTCTGAAATGGGTAAGGCTACCGGTATACCCCCTCTTGGCAGTGCTATGATTATTTCCGGGTTACAATGGTGTTCAATTAGAAGTTGTGCAAGTTGTTCGCCGGCATCTACTCGGTTTTTAAAAAGTTTCTTTTCTCCGTTCATGTTCAGAGCCGTTGAAACCTTCCGCTTTTTTCTGATATTTTAATTTTGAAAAAGATGCTTCGTTTTGAATCTTCATCAATCAGTTCATGACCCTCGCCTTCATCGTGCTCGTGACCGTGAATGCAAGAACCACTTAACATAGGCATTACATGCTCATTTAAAATGAGCTTTGCTTTTGAAACATCTTCGCCTTTGAGTTCTTCAAAAACTCCATATACAACTGTACTTTCCCAATTGTACATATCTTTTGAAAAATCAACCTGAAAGCAAACGTTTGGATTTTTCCTCATCAGTTCAATCTTTTTGCCTTCAGCTGATTTTCCGTAAATAAAATCGCCATCGTAATAGTACATTACCGGTACGATATAGGGATGTTTTCCATCGCAACACGCAATGCGTCCGATGGTCTGACTGCAAAGGATGTTGTTTATTTGTTGTTCAGTTAATTGGCCAGTCATGTTGGTATCTTTGTAACAAAGATATTTGCTCAAGACCCTAGCAAAACTGATATTCATCATGCTTGCATATGAGATTTAGTCCTATTCCCTTTGCAACGCTCGCTACAGTATTTAACCTCATCCCAGTTTTTCTCCCACTTTTTCCTCCAGGTGAAGGACTTTTTACAAACGGGACAGGTTTTTTCGGGAAGAAATTGCTTTTTGAAAACTTTCATGTTTTTTTCTCTTTTGAAAAATAGAATGTAAACACCTTAAAAATGAATCGTATGGTTTCATGCGAAAGCCATTGCATGCCCCTCTCCAGTAGGCCGTAATCTCGAATCACATGCAAGGGGTGAATTTTTATGCAATCGTTTTGGATGATATTCAAAAACGTTTGGTGAACGTATTTAGAAAAACCAGGTTCTTCAATGTCTAAATTCAATTCAATACTGGCTAAAGCGCTGATGTCGTTGATGTTGAACGATCCAACTGTAGTCATGCGCTGATCACAAACGGCCATTTTCCCATGCAGCACATTGTGCTTGTACTCGTATATTTCTATTCCATGTTGAACCGCCCATCGGTACAAATACCGTTCAGCTTGTTTGGCAATCCCTATATCAGACATTCCAGCTAAAATCAGTTTGATCTTCACTCCTCTTTTGACAGCTTGGATGATGCTACGTTTGAAAAACACACTGGGTAAAAAATAACTCGACATGATAATAATTTCCTCTCTAGCCTCACGAAACATCTCCATGTATGTTGCTGATATCTGATTTAGGTTCATCACCCAGTCGTTTCTTCGGATACGCATGGGGCAATGAAAATCTAAAGAGGCATTCACATCTATTTTTTTTCGATCCAATTGGATCAGGTCCTTTTCGGATTTTACGTAGAAAAAATTACAGACTTTATGCAACTCATAGGCTATATCGCCTTCAACCCATATAGCCCAGTCCAGCCATGCTGGTTGATCCGGCATGTCGTTATACCGGTCTGAAATATTAATGCCTCCAACCAAGGCTCTCATTCCGTCGCACACTACAATTTTGTGATGAAGTCGTCTTCCAAAATAATATCTATTGCTTTTAAAAATAGGCTCAAAAAATCTCAGCAAAATTCCGGTAGATCGAAGCTCTTCTTTAAATGATTTACTCAGCGAACGTGAAGCGTATCCATCCAGTAAAACCTGAATTTTTACTCCCCTTTTTGCTGCTCTGATGAGGGCTGAGGCAACTGATTTCCCGGTTTGATCCTCCTCGAAAATATAAATCTGCAATTGAATGCTTTCTTGGGCTTCCTCAATCATTTTGCCCAGCTCAAAAAAGTAATCCTTGCCTCCACGGATAAGCCTAGGCTGATTGTGAAACGAAAAGCTGGTTTTAATTTTTCGGTTTGAAGACATGCTACCGGTAATGTACGCTTAACCGACAAAAATACGTATGATTAGGGTCAGTTTCACAGATGATGGAAATGGTTAATTCGTACTTTTGGTGCCTCTTGAACAATGACTAAAAATATCAACGATACTCCTTTGATGCAGCAGCACAGGGCAATCAAGCAGAAATACCCCGATGCTATCCTCTTATTCCGTGTAGGTGATTTCTATGAAACATTCGGCGAAGATGCCGTTAGAGCCTCGGGAATATTAGGCATCACCCTAACCAAGCGAAATAACGGTGCTGCAGCCTCTCTTGAATTGGCTGGTTTTCCTCATCATTCTTTGGATACGTATTTGCATAAATTGGTGAAAGCTGGTCACCGCGTAGCCATTTGCGATCAATTGGAAGATCCAAAGCAGGCCAAAGGCATCGTAAAACGAGGGGTTACGGAAATGGTAACTCCAGGATTGGCTACACAGGATAAATTGCTGGAAAATAAGAGTAATAATTTTTTAGCCGGATTGCATTGGGGATCAACGAAAATGGGTATTTCGTTTCTCGACATCTCCACCGGTGAATTTTTTATGGCAGAAGGAGATTCTGATTACATCGATAAACTTCTACAAACATTTAAGCCTTCTGAAATACTTTTTGCAAAACAACACCAACAAGATTTCCTTGTGTTGTTTGGAAAAGGTTTTCATACCTATGGTTTAGACAGTTGGATTTTTGATGATCGATACGCAGAAGACGAACTCATTAAAAAATTCGGCACTCATTCTCTCAAAGGATTTGGAATAGAAGAAATGAAAGATGGTATCACTTCTGCTGGAGCTATTTTACATTATCTCCAAGATACTGTTCATCCTCATGTGCATCACATCACCACCATTCATCGCATCAATCGTGAAGATTATTTATGGATGGATCAGTTCACCATTCGTAACCTTGAGCTTCTCTCTTCTCCATTCAAAGAATCTTCCTCACTTTTTCATGCACTCGACTCCACTCGATCACCCATGGGGGCCCGTTTGTTGAAACGATGGATGCTCATGCCTTTGGTAGATAAAAATAAAATCGATCAACGACTGAATCTGGTTGAGCAATTCATGGCTCATCCCGATTCTAAAGATGCATTTTCAACGGCGATTAAGTCCTGCGGCGACATCGAACGCCTGGTTAGTAAAATTCCCTCTCGAAAGATCAACCCGAGGGAGCTTCTTCAATTGGCACATGCCATGGATCAAGTGACCAACATGATGAGCCTTTCAGCGTCAATTGATAATGATTATCTCGCAAAATTGACAGATCGGCTCAACGAGTGTAAGCAAATCCGTGACCAGATTTTTACGCAAATCAATCCTGAGCCTCCTACACAAATTCAAAAAGGAGGTTGTATTGCTTCGGGTGTAGATGCCGATTTAGATCAATACAGAGAACTGGCCTCGGGAGGTAAAAACTATTTACTGGAAATTCAACAACGTGAAGCTATTCAAACCGGTATCTCTTCTTTAAAAATTGGTTTCAATAATGTATTTGGATACTATCTTGAAGTAAGCAATACACACAAGGCCAAGGTTCCATATACTTGGATTCGAAAACAAACCTTAACCAATGGCGAGCGGTATATTACTCCAGAACTCAAGACCTACGAGGAAAAAATAGTAGGCGCCGAGGATCGCATTTTAGACTTGGAAACAAAAATTTACGAAAGCCTCTTAAGTGATCTACAGGAATACATTGTTCCTTTGCAACAGAATGCCGCTGTAATAGCCACATTGGATTGTTTGATCAGCTTTGCTAATAATGCTATTCGTTTAAAGTATGCAAAACCTGAACTTCACGATGGATTTGATTTGCAAATTGTGAGTGGTCGCCATCCTGTTATTGAACAATTATTGCCTCCAGGCGAAGAGTATATATCTAACGATATCTTTTTGGATGCTGAAGGTTGTCAGCTTATTGTATTGACCGGCCCAAACATGAGCGGTAAAAGTGCCTTGCTAAGACAGACAGCACTCATGACCTTGATGGCTCATATGGGCAGTTATGTTCCCGCATCGGCAGCGCGAATTCCGCTGACAGATAAAATTTTTACACGCGTTGGGGCATCCGATAACCTCAGCGGTGGGGAATCCACCTTCATGGTAGAGATGAATGAAACAGCAAGTATCATTAATAATATATCTGCCCGCAGTTTGGTTATCTTGGATGAGATTGGTCGGGGCACCTCCACCTACGACGGCATATCCATTGCTACCAGTATAGCTGAATTTTTACACAACGCACCCGAACGTCCCAAAACGCTTTTTGCAACACATTACCACGAGATGAATGAGTTGGAAGGTCAGCTTCCACGTGTGCGTAATTTTCATATCACACACCGTGAAGTTGGAAATAAAATATTATTTCTTCGAAAATTAGCAGCTGGCGGAAGTACACATAGTTTTGGAATTCATGTTGCACGCATGGCCGGAATGCCATCTTCTTTGGTTCAGCGAGCTGAACAATTGTTGTTGCAATTGGAATCCCACCATCAGAATGCAGAGGAAAAAGGAAGTGAACCATTCACCGAGATGCAGCTTTCCATATTTGATGCCCATACCGAGGTTTTTGAAGATATTCGGAAAATGCTCAAAAAGATTGAAATCGATAAACTTACGCCCGTAGAAGCCCTTGTGATTTTGAGTGAAGTCAAAAAGAAGATAAACTGATTAAACTGCAGTGTCCAAAACGGTCAGCAAACGATCGATTTCTTCTTTGGTATTGTATTTGCTGAATGAAAATCGAACGGTAGACTGAGGGGGCAGACTCAATGCGTTGATGACATGCGATCCTTGGTTTGCGCCACTGCTACAAGCACTTCCACCAGAAACGCAAATGTGATGTCCATCAAGATTAAACAACAGCATTTCGGTTTTATCGCTAAGTGGAAAACCCACACTCAATACTGTGTACAAACTATTTCCGGATGAATCTCCGTTGAATACAACTGGATATTTCTGCGATAAGTTTTGCTTGAGGTATTCTTTGATTTCTGAGATATACTTTTTTTCTGTTTCCAGGTTTTCCAATGCCAACTCCAATGCCTTTGTAAATCCCACAATTCCATAAATATTCTCAGTACCTGCACGCATGTTTCTTTCCTGACCGCCTCCGTGGATGTAGGGATCAATTTTTGTACCCGAGCGCATGAATAATATACCAGCTCCTTTGGGTCCATGAAATTTATGAGAGGATGCTGTAATAAAATGTACATCAAGCTCACGAAGATCAATGGGGTAGTGGCCAACCGTTTGAACAGTATCTGCATGGTATACGGCTCCGTATTGCTTGCATAATTTACCTACAGCCTGGATATCGGTTATGTTCCCCAATTCATTGTTGGCGTGCATAAGGGTGACCAATGTTTTTTCTTGAGAAGTCGAAAGCTTTTTTTCAAGATCTTCCAAGTCGATGTGCCCATCTGGCAACAATTGCACCCATTCCAATGCCACTCCAGCATGGGTATGTAAATACTCACAGGTATGCAAAGTAGCGTGATGCTCTATTTTGGATGTGATGATTCGTTTGCAACCCAATTGTTGAATGGCCCCAACGATTGCTGTATTGCTGCTTTCGGTTCCACCACTGGTGAAAAAGATTTCTGCAGGATGTGCACCTAAAAGGGCAGCTACTTTTTTTCTTGAATTTTCAATTGCTAACCTGCTTTCTCTTCCATAGGAATAGATAGAAGAAGGATTGCCAAAATGTTCAGTGAAAAAAGGTTTCATGGCCTCAAAAACCTGCGGGTCAATGGGGGTAGTGGCAGCGTTATCTAAATAAATTCTTGGGTTCATGAGATCGTAGAATTCAAAAATAGGGATTGTCTTGATTTATAGCGATTCTTGAATGTCTTTAATCAGGCGTTTGGCAATATTATTGGCTGTGGTTTCAAAACTGCTCTCTGCGATGATGCGTATGATGGGCTCGGTATTGCTCCCCCTTAAATGCACCCAATCGGAATCAAATTCTATGCGTAAGCCATCTTCATGATTCTGAGGATTCGATTTGTACTTGTTGCTGATTTTGGATAGAATACTTTTTAAATCGACAGTACCTTCTAATTCAATTTTATTTTTACTTATAACGTATTCGGGATATGAACTTCTAATCTGTTTGATGCTTTTGCCGGATTGGGCGAGATGCGACAAAATCAGTGCAATGCCAATCAAAGCATCCCTTCCGTAATGAAAATCCGGAACAATGATCCCTCCGTTACCTTCACCACCAATCACAGCGTTCACTTCTTTCATTTTGGCTACCACATTAACTTCGCCTACAGCTGCAGGAAAGTACTCCCCACCATGTTTGATGGTTACATCTTTTAATGCTCTAGTGGATGAGAGATTGCTTACCGTGTTTCCTTTTCGCTTTCCTAATACATAATCTGCTACAGCAACCAATGTATACTCTTCGCCAAACATAGATCCATCTTCACATACCAAAACCAAGCGATCTACATCGGGATCTACTGAAATACCCAAATCGGCTTTATGTTGAATAACTGCGGCCGATAATTCATTTAAATGTTGAGGAAGTGGCTCGGGGTTGTGTGCAAATTTTCCATTGACCTCCCCGTTCAGAACGACAATATCTTTGTCGGTAAGCCCCAATTTTTTCAATAATTGTGGTACAAATAAGGCTCCGCTGCTGTTGATAGCATCAACAACGATCTTGAATTTTTTCTTTTTGATGGATTCAATATCTACAAGCGGGTAATCAACAATGGCATCCAGATGCCTGTCGGCATGATTGAAATCTTGTACTATTGAACCCAATGCATCAACGTGAGCAAATTCAATTGCATTGTCCTCGGCGTCTTTTAAAATTTGCTTGCCGGTTTCAGAACTGATGAATTCACCTTTTGCATTGAGCAATTTGAGTGCATTCCATTCTTTTGGATTGTGACTCGCAGTGATGATAATTCCTCCGCAAGCTTCTTGGGCCACAACTTCAAATTCTACTGTTGGAGTGGTTGATAATCCGAGGTCAATGACTTCAGCTCCCATGGAAACCAATGTTTGAGCAACCAAATTGGAGATCATCGGTCCACTGATTCTTCCATCTCTACCG
>JAULVY010000175.1:0-4304 GCA_032110825.1 Chitinophagaceae bacterium
TGTTAAGGGGCAATGCAATGAAAAAACGGAGTTTCTAAACCGCGTACAGCTTGGATTTCAAGCGGTTGAACATGCTTAGCATAAAACCTGCCACCATGATGATGGTACCCAACCACAATAGATTGATCCAAGGGAAACGATAAGCCTTCATGGTGATATACCGCATGGCGGCATTGGATTCCTTTACACCCAATTCCACTCCGCCTAGCTCGCCTTTCTGCAAGGACAAGACTAAACTCTGCTCCATGATGGTATCGGTTTTAGCAGAATACGCACCAAACTTGGAGAAAAATGCCGGTGTTGCATTCCACTTCCTGCCTTCTTTTGAATAGACGGTGATTTCCGACAGCCATGCACTATCCACAACCGGAAGTTCCTTGTTGTCGTTCTTGTTTGCGGTTAAAATTCTATCGACAATCACAAATCCATTTGAATAGAAGACAGTGTCCCCTGAATTAACGGGACTGTATTGGAAACGAGCAGTGTCTTTGATGTTGTCCGGATTAAGCCAAGAAGATATGTAAACAAAAACGTCGTTGGATAAATAATGCCTGGAGCCTGGATTGGATGAAAGCTGCGTCCCTTCATTCGATTTCATCAAAAACGCATTGGGCGTAATGGTGAAATTCTCAACAACAGAATTATCCGAAGTATCGGTTTTTAGGAAATTAATTTTGAAAAATACTTTATCGTTTTTCTCCTCCGTAGAATCTCCAACATACGTAACGGTATACGCCCCCATTGGAGTAGGCACATTATAAATCAACGTGATGTTTTCTCTTGGATCTTCATCTCTACCCTTCGCATCTTTCAATCCTTTGATAGCAATCCCCGTTCTATTTTCCGAAATCACTTCTTTCTTGGAAGATGAAATCAAGATACCCATCAGCATCATTCCAAAGCCCAAATGCGTGATGGAAGAACCAGCGGCTTTCATTTTCCATTTGAGCACATTAGCCAAGTAGGATCCATTTGCTATCACAGTATATGTGGATGTCCACAATGCCAAATGTATGGCTGCTAAATACCCAGCGCCGTATTTATCGTAATTGATGTTCCCAAAAAAGCTGATGAGTGCTGAAAGAACAACTGCGATTACAGTCGGGGGCAACAATTTCGACCAAAGGTATTTTCGGGTAGTGTCCTTGTATTTAAAATATTGCGTGACTGCCGAGAGCAAACCAATAATGATGGCAACCAAAATCATGATGCGGTTGTACACGTATTCTACATCTTCTCCAATGGCCCATTGAGTACCAAAAATCTTATTGATGAATGGAAGGGATGTTAAAAGGATGATATATATCCCAGAGATGAGTAAAAGAAGTGAACCGACAAACATCCAGAACTCTCTTGAATTCATACTCTCTTCCTTCAAGACAACCGGCACATTCTTTCGATCACGCCAATACAAGATAAATGGCAAGAAAATAAAAAACAGAAGCATCGCAATCAAATGCCAATACAATGTACTTCCCTCTCCTGTAAATGAATGCACTGAAGTATCACCTAACACACCTGTACGGGTTAGGAAAGTAGAATAAAGCACCAAGAGATATGAGAGTGCAATGAATAAATAGCTTGCTTTCAAAGAATAGCCTGTACTCTGAAATATCAATAAAGTATGAATACCAGCCACCAACAATAACCAAGGGACCATGGATGCATTTTCTACAGGATCCCAGGCCCAATAGCCTCCAAAGGTTAAGGATTCATATGCCCAAGCAGCGCCCATCATAATGCCCAGTCCCAAGATGCCTGCTGAAAATAAAGCCCAGGGCATAACAGGTCTAACCCATCCAGCATGGTCTTTTTTCCATAATCCTGCAACGGCATAAGCATAAGGAACCGCAGCTGAGGCAAATCCTAAAAACAATACGGGTGGATGAATAACCATCCAATAGTTCTGTAACAATACATTCAACCCATTACCGTCGGTCAGGTATTTGGTTAGATAATCAGGATCTTGAAAAATAGGAGCTTCAGGAAATTCATTGCGCATCAATACAAAAGGATTGGTGCCCATTCGCAAGTCAAACAAATAAATTCCAATCAGAAAGCTGGCCAAAAATACTTGAATCATGCTCATCACACTCATCACCGGATACTCCCATTTCTTGGCCCATTTGATCAACAGCAATCCCAATACCGCATTCCAGAAAGCCCAAAGCATAAAACTTCCTTCCTGGCCCTCCCAAAAACAGCTGAGCAAATACTGCATATCCAAACTTCGTTTGGAATGCTGATGTGCATACTTGTATTCGAAATAATGATTGTAAATGATCAGATATAAAGTGAAGAAAACCGCCAATACAGAAATGGCATTCACTATAAAAGAGATACGAGCTAATTTTTTCCAAGACTGCTCATCTAATGTACCTGTAGTATGAACAGCCTTCATGTTGGCATAAGCTGCAACCAAAGCAGCGCAAAAAGCCAACAGAGTTAGGAACATCCCAATCTGTCCAATCAGCAGGTGTTCACCGTTGTAGTTTATCATAAGGTGGCAACCTTTTCGTCTGTGTATTTAGATGGGCATTTGAGGATGATCTCTTTGCATTCAAAGGTTTCGCCCTGCATGGATCCTTTCATTACCACGCGCTGACTCTTTTCAAAATCAGTAGGTTTTGCATTTCGATAAACAACTTGTGTGGAATATCCCAAAGAATCAACTGCAGTAAAAGACAAGTAATTTGGATCTTTTACCGGATCGTAAACAACAGGCTTGCTGGTATCTAATTTGGCAATCAAATGCACAAATCTTCCTTCTTTTTTTCGTGCAGATTCTACAGAATCGTAGGTGCTGATATCATCCATCAAGGTTATCAAAGCGGCAATGGCTCCTGCAATCAAAACCAACCCAAAAATGTGTATTTTCTTCATATCCCCTCCGAATCCGCAAAGTTAGTTCAATTCGGCAAAAATATATCGCGTTAAACAATCTTAGAATCCATTTGGCGTTTCTATTTTTTCTTAACTTGCACCCCCTAATGCTCAACTTAAATGATCGCTGATCTATCTCGGTTCGACCCCAACGGGGTTAGTGTTGCCAATAACAACATTTTCGGTCTTCCTTACAATGAAGAAAATGCAGAGCTCATCATTATTCCCGTTCCCTGGGAAGTGACGGTTAGCTTCAAACACGGCACCGCCCGAGCTCCTGAACATATCCTTCATGCCAGCTTGCAAGTCGACCTCTACGATGCCCAATTCCAAAACAGCTGGAAGAAAGGGGTTTTTATGAAGCCGGTCGACAAAAAAATACTGCTAAAAAACGACTTCCTTAGAAAGGAAAATGAACTCTACCTCAACTTCATCAATTCGGGTGATAAGGTAGAGAACAACAAATTTATGTGCAAGACACTGAAAGAAGTGAACGAAGGCACTGCTTTCATGAATCAATGGGTTTACGATCAATGTTCAGATTTATTGAAAAAAGGGAAAAAGGTTGGACTTCTTGGTGGTGACCACAGCGTTGCTTTTGGCCTAATCAAAGCCTTGGCAGATCAACATGAACATTTTGGAATTCTTCAAATTGATGCACATTGCGATTTGCGTAAATCATTTGAAGGACTAAATCACTCTCATGGGTCGATTATGTATAACGTTGCTGAAACGTTTCCCAATGTCACCAAACTCATTCAATTGGGCATACGTGATTATTGCGAAGCCGAATGGAATTATATCTGCAACAGCGATTTTAGAGTGACTACCTATTTTGAAAAAGAATTGAAAGAGCGTCAGTTTGAAGGTGAAACCTGGGCGCACATAACAGATGAAATCATCCAACAACTTCCTGAAAACGTTTATATCAGCTACGACGTGGATGGACTAGATCCTAAGCTTTGTCCACATACCGGAACACCTGTTCCCGGCGGCTTTGAAATGGAACAACTCAATTTTCTTTTCAGAAAGATCCGCAACAGCGGAAGAAAAATTATTGGATTTGATCTCAGCGAAACAGGTGTAAGCAAAGACGGCTGGGATGAAAATGTTGGAGCGCGAATTTTATTCAAACTTTGCAACCTCATGTTGTGCGATAAGTGATACGCTTACATGGGTAAATCCAAAATACACGATTACGTAGTGGTGTTGAAAAATCAACACCGACCTTTAATTGAAAAAACTTCCTGGCTTTTAATTCTTCTCTCCTATTTTCCATTGGGATTGACGTATCACAACGACCATAAACAATGGATGGCTATCATCGCACTGATTATTGTAACTGGAATTGCACTGAGCAATTATTTAGATAAGAAAAAAAACAAACCCATACGATTCAGCGGAGCCCTAATTGTCATCGG
>JAULVY010000176.1:0-5063 GCA_032110825.1 Chitinophagaceae bacterium
TATTCGTTAAGCCCATTCCCAAACCAACCTCTACGCCCAAACCTGCAGTAGCAAAAAAAGACGAAGACAGAAGATTGAGATTGGCTAATAATTTGGATGCTAATCGGCAAGATCTACTCTCAAAATTCATTCTGATTTCAGAACACACATTCAAAACATTAGATACGACTAAGATTTTATTTACAGACAAAGAGTTCAAACCATTGCCTTACAAGCTGCAGCTCGACAGTACGCGAAAGAATTTAATTTTTGAACCCGTATGGATTGAAAACACAACGTACAATCTGATCTTAGACAAAGATTTTGCTACCGATAGTTTGGGAAAACAATTCATGAAGAAAGATACCATCAGCTTCAACTCAAAAAAAGAATCGGATTATGGGAGTATGGATATTCGATTCGACAATATCGATACTGCTCAGCAAACGATTTTGTTGTTGGAGCGTGATGGAAAGACCTACTTGAAACATACGATAGCAGCAGCTCGACTCAACATCAAACTTTTTCCACCGGGAGAATATCAGGTAAGTATTTTGTTGGATAAAAATAAAAATGGGAAATGGGATACCGGTAATTACTGGAAAAAACTCCAACCTGAAATTGTTATAGCACGAAAACAATCCCTAACCATCAGACCCAACTGGGATAATGAATTGAGATTGAATCTTTCTGAATTTTATCAGCAATAAATCCTATTGGATATAACTATCTACTGGCAGTCGGTTTCGTATACTTTTTGCCAACGTCATTTCATCCGCATACTCCAACTCTCCACCAAATGCAATACCACGTGCAATGGTGGTGAACTTTAGATCAGGTAGAGCCAGTTTTTTTCGAATATAATAAATGGTGGTATCGCCCTGTATGGTTGGGCTCAATGCAAATACCAATTCTTTGATTGAATCTTGTTGAACACGAGATACAAGTGATTCTATTTGCAACTGATCCGGACCGATTCCATCCAAAGGAGAAATAACTCCTCCCAATACATGGTATACTCCATGGTATTGCTCTGTAGATTCAATCGCAATTACATCTCGAATACTTTCCACTACGCATACCACCTCTTTCTTACGAGACGACTGAGTGCATATGGAACAGAGATCGGCATCCGAAATATTAAAACAAGTTTTGCAAAACCGAATCTCCTTTCTCATTCTGGCAATAACGGCACTAAACTGATCAACCTCAGCCGGTTCTTGCTTCATTAAATGCAAGACCAATCGCAAGGCCGTCTTTTTACCAATTCCCGGAAGTTTTGAGAACTCCTTAACTGCAGCCTCCAGCAACGCCGACGATAAATTCATGGTTCAAAGTTAATGATTCTATATCCTTGGCTTTTACATCAATTTAACTGGGCTTTATCTCATCTTTTTGTACCTTTGCCCCCTCGATGAAAAACATAGCCACACTGCTTTCTGAGCGAATTTTAGTGATCGATGGAGCCATGGGGACCATGATCCAACGGCATAAGCTCAATGAAGAAGATTATAGAGGCGACCGGTTTGCGAAATGGCCTTCTGATTTGAAAGGAAATAACGATTTGCTTTGCCTTACCCAACCTCAGATTATTGAAGATATCCACCTGCAGTACCTCGAAGCAGGAGCCGATATCATTGAAACGAATACGTTTAATGCGCAATCGGTTTCACTGGCCGACTACCAGATGAGTGAGCTTGCCTATGAAATGAATGTGGCTGCTGCTCAATGTGCAAAGAATGCAGTCAGCGCCTATTTAGCAAAACATCCAGAACAAAAAGACAAGGGTGGTCCCTTTGTAGCAGGAGCTATCGGTCCCATGAACAAAACCCTTTCTCTTTCTCCGGATGTAAATAATCCTGGTTTTAGAGGCATATCATTTGATGAAGTTGCCGATGCCTACTATGAGCAAGTGAAAGGTCTGATGGATGGAGGAGTTGATCTCTTTTTAATTGAAACCATTTTTGATACGTTGAACGCAAAGGCAGCCATCTATGCCATCAAAAAATACTTCCGTGATCATGGAAAAAAAGAATTGCCATTGATGATCAGCGGAACCATCACCGATGCTTCGGGAAGAACCTTAAGTGGACAAACCCTAGAAGCATTTTATACCAGCATCGAACATGCCAATCCGTTGAGCATTGGGCTCAACTGCGCATTGGGAGCCAATCAAATGCGCTCGCATGTAGAAGAGCTTTCACAAATTGCAACCTGCTATACATCAGCATATCCCAATGCAGGACTTCCCAATGCCATGGGAGAATACGATGAAGAACCGGCACAAACGGCACACTTCATTGAAGAATGGGCTAAAAATGGTTGGGTGAATATTGTGGGAGGTTGTTGTGGAACAACTCCTGATCACATTAAACACATAGCCGACGAAGTAAAAAAATGCAAAACCCGCTCACTCCCTATCGTGGAGAGTTCACTTTCTGAACAAGCAACGATCTAATTCATGTCAACACCCCTACATATCAAACCTTATATGCGGTTATCGGGATTGGAACCCTTGGTTATTCGTCCCGAAACCAATTTTGTAAATGTAGGCGAGAGAACCAATGTTACCGGTTCAAAAAAGTTTGCCCGACTGATCAGGGAAGAAAAATACGAAGAAGCTTTAGGTATTGCCCGACAGCAAGTAGAAAATGGCGCACAGATCTTAGACGTGAACATGGATGATGCGCTATTGGATGGAGAAAAAGAGATGGTGACGTTTCTGAATCTCCTTCAAAGTGAACCCGATATCGCACGTATTCCCATTATGATTGATTCTTCCAAGTTTTCAATCATTCATGCAGGATTAAAATGTGTGCAGGGCAAATGCATTGTCAACTCCATATCCCTGAAAGAAGGTGAAGAGAAATTTGTAGAACAAGCTGTCCTCTGCAGAAGCTTTGGCGCTGCCGTTGTTGTGATGGCATTTGATGAAAACGGACAGGCGGATAACTTAGAAAAAAGAAAAGAGATCGGTGAACGTGCCTATAATATCCTCACCAAGCAAGTTGGATTTCCTCCGCAGGACATCATCTTGGACCTGAACATATTTGCTGTAGCAACCGGATTAGAAGAGCATAACAATTATGGTGTTGATTTCATTGAATCAACTCTTGCGTTGAAGAAAAAATATCCCCTGATCAAAATTTCTGGAGGCGTAAGCAATTTATCTTTTTCATTCCGTGGCAATGACCACGTAAGGGAAGCTATGCATTCTGTTTTCCTTTATCATGCCATCAAAGCCGGAATGGACATGGGTATTGTGAATGCAGGTCAGCTTGTTGTATACGATGAAATCGATGCTGAACTGCGTGAACGTTGCGAAGATGTTATTCTCAATCGGAATAACGATAACAACGAAGCAACAGAACGCTTGATACAACTTGCCGATTCCTATAAAAACAAAGGAGGCTCTACTCAGGAAAAAGAAGAGCTCTGGAGAAAAGAATCGGTAGAAGACAGGCTCAAGCATGCACTGATTAACGGCATTACTGAATACATTGAAGAAGACACCGAAGAAGCTAGGCAGAAATACCCCAAACCCTTGGATGTAATTGAAGGTCCGCTGATGGACGGCATGAATACCGTAGGTGATCTTTTTGGATTGGGTAAAATGTTTTTACCTCAGGTTGTAAAGAGCGCACGTGTAATGAAAAAAAGCGTTGCGGTTCTTACTCCCTTTATTGAGGCGGAAAAACAGAACGCATCCTCTGCGGGTAAAATTTTATTGGCAACAGTAAAAGGGGATGTTCACGACATTGGAAAAAATATTGTCGGTGTAGTTCTCGGTTGCAATGGGTATGAAATCATCGATTTGGGTGTAATGGTTCCAGCAGATAAGATCTTGAATGAAGCGGAGAAATTGCAAGTCGATATCATTGGACTCAGTGGACTCATCACCCCTTCCTTGGATGAGATGGTTCATGTTGCGGCTGAAATGAAAAGAAGAGGAATGAAGCAGCCTTTGCTTATTGGCGGAGCTACCACATCCAGAATGCATACTGCATTAAAAATTGCACCGGTATACAACGAAGGTGTTGTGCACGTGCTGGATGCATCCAGAAGTGTTTCAGTGGCGGGATCCTTGTTGAATCAGAATAAAAAAGGCTTTCTTGGTAACCTCAGCGGTGAGTATGAAAATCTTCGTCAGGATTTTGCCAATAAGAAATCCAATAAAGAGTTGCTCCCCTACGAAGATGCAGTAAAAAATAAATTCAAAATCGATTGGGAGAATACGAATGTTATTGCTCCTCAATTTACAGGTAGTAAGGTTGAAGAGGGAATTGCTGTTGAGCAATTAATACCGTATATCGACTGGACACCTTTTTTCATTACCTGGGAGATGCATGGAAAATATCCTGGAATCTTGGATGACCAAATCATTGGAAAAGAGGCCCGAAAATTATTTGATGATGCACAGGAGATGTTGGGTAAGATTGTAAAAGAGAAATGGCTTCAGCCCAAAGCCGTATTCGGATTTTGGCCTGCCAACAGCGACGATAAGGATAGTGTAACGTTGTTGGATGTGCAGAATAAAAAAGAAATCAGTCTTGAATTTCTTCGTCAGCAAACCAAAAAAGCAGCGGGACAAGCTAACCTTTCACTTGCAGATTTTATTGCACCCAGCAGCGTGAACAAGCAGGATTACCTGGGGGCATTTGCCGTTACCATTGATGGCATTGAACCCCATGTGAAACGTTTTCAGCAAGATCAAGATGATTACAATAAAATCTTGTTGCAGGCATTAGCGGATCGATTGGCAGAAGCCCTTGCAGAATACATGCACGAGAAAGTAAGAAAAGAATACTGGGGCTATGATAAAAACGAATCGTTGTCAAACGATGACTTGATTCGTGAATGTTATCTAGGCATTCGTCCAGCTCCTGGCTATCCTGCATGTCCGGATCATACCGAAAAAAATAAGTTATTCAATTTGTTAAACGCAACAGAAGCTATAGGCATTTCACTTACGGAATCCTTGGCCATGTATCCTGCTTCATCAGTATGTGGCTGGTATTTTTCAAATCCTGAGTCGAAGTATTTTGGTGTAGGAAAAATCACGAAAGATCAATTAATCAATTACG
>JAULVY010000177.1:0-2603 GCA_032110825.1 Chitinophagaceae bacterium
GTTTTTTATCCATTTTTAGAATTTGAAAAACACGCTTTACATCAAAGGCAGAAGAAACAGGAAGGTTGTATTGCTGCAACAAACCGGCAACTTTTTGCGCGTGCGTAAATCCCAACATGGTAAAAGACAACCACGATGCAAAGCCCATTCCCAGAGAAATAGCTTGTCCATGTGTCAATTCGTATTGGGTTTCCAATGCATGTCCTACTGTATGTCCAAAATTAAGCAGCTTACGATCACCTTGTTCAAATTCGTCTTGCTGTACGATTTTAGATTTGATGTGAACATTGCGTTGTACGATTTCGGCAATTTCTTTTTTATTCTTTTTGAAGCGAGACAAGCTGGATTTTTCCAGTTTAGAAAAAAGAGCTGCGTCTCGAATACAGGCATGTTTGATGATCTCAGCAAATCCATTGGACCATTCGGCATCAGGGAGCGACTTTAAAAAAGAAAAGTCGTAGAAGAGAAACGAAGGTTGACGAATGGTTCCTACCATATTTTTATATGCACCCACATCAATCCCATTTTTACCTCCTATGGATGCATCCACCATGGCCAGCAAGGAAGTGGGCACAAATCCAAACTCTACTCCACGCATGTAGACTGACGCAACATATCCAGTGAGATCTGTGATTACTCCTCCGCCAATACCAACCAATACTGTTTTTCGATCCGCCTCAAATTCAATGAGCTGTTCAATGATGGCATCAACGGTAGGCTGAATTTTAAATTCTTCACCTGGCTTCAGCACAATGGTATTCCAGTTTTTAAATTTGGATTTATGTGCTGCAAATACGTGCTCATCGGTAATCAACACAGCACGATTTCGGTCAACAACTGTCTTCAATTGCTGAAACGGTGCATCAAAAAAGACAGTCACCGGTTTACCCGAAAATGTATATTTTATTTTTTTCATTTAGATAAATCAGCTGTTCATGATTTTATTTTGTCTGTTGATGCTTTCCATATGAATGGCATCCATGTACCGGGAAATAAACTCTTCGCTGATACCCAATTTTGAAGCTTTCTTGTTTGCCTTATCCAAGATCTCATTCCAGCGATTGGATTGAAGGATTGTTACATTGTTATTGCGTTTGTATTCGCCTATTTTTTCAGCAATATTCATACGCTGTGAAATCAATTGCATCAATTCATCATCGATATGATTGATTTGTTCGCGAAGTTTATCTAAGGCAGCGTGAAAAGATTCTGAGGTCACATGTTCACTTCTCCAGCTTATGCTGTCGATCATTTCAGCCAAACGCTCGGGTGTAATTTGTTGCTTGGCATCGCTCCAAGCGTTATCAGGATCAATATGGCTCTCGATCATCAATCCATCAAAATCCAAATCAATTGCTTTTTGAGCAGTCGATTGCAAAATATCTCTTCGTCCACATATATGCGAAGGATCATTGATGATGGGTAAGTTGGGCATACGTCTTTTCATTTCAATGGCCAGATGCCACATGGGTGCATTTCGGAATTCAGTATTCCCATAGGAAGAGAAGCCGCGATGGATCAATCCGATATCGGTAATACCAGCACGAGCAATTCGCTCTACAGCGCCCTGCCATAATTCTAAATCAGGATTGATGGGATTTTTGATCAGTACTGGAACATCAGCGCCTCTTAAAGCGTCAGCAACTTCTTGCACGCTGAAAGGATTAACCGTTGTGCGTGCCCCAACCCATAAAACGTCAACATCAAACGTAAGTGCATCTTCTACTTGTTTGCCCGTAGCCACTTCTACTGTTGTAGGCAATCCCGTTAATTTTTTAGCCTGCTGCAACCAAGG
The DNA here is from genome assembly GCA_032110825.1 of Chitinophagaceae bacterium. GTDB lineage: Bacteria > Bacteroidota > Bacteroidia > Chitinophagales > Chitinophagaceae > Pollutibacter. The sequence goes on from JAULVY010000177.1 coordinate 1,796, forward strand.
CAACCCTTTGGCGCCGATACCTTCAAACATTCCGGGCTTGGTTCTGGGCTTCCAGATTCCGGCACGAAGCATATCTACTTTACCTGTTTTAGCCAATCGTTGGGCGGTTTCCAATACTTGTTCTTCTGTTTCTGCACTGCAGGGGCCAGAAATGATTAAAGGTCTCTTTTTCCAAGCAGTTTGTGTAGTTGATTTTTGGGTTGATTGTGCTGTTTCCATGTTGTAAAATTAACGATTTGAAAATGAGGTTTGGTTATTGAATGATTTTACGAATTTGATTGGCATGTGACATGAGTTCATTGAGGTATTCCCAGTTTTCTTTTTCCAAACAGGATTTGAATTTTTTCAATTGAGCAATGTGTTCGTTGAGGACATCTAGTACATTTTCTTTGTTTTGCATTAGAATGGGCGTCCACATTTCTGGATTGCTCTTGGCTAAACGCACGGTACTTTCAAAACCGGCACTGGCCATTTCAAAAATGGCTTTGTCTTCTTTCTCCTTTTCCAATACCGTATTGGCCAATGCAAAAGACGTAATGTGAGAAATATGGCTTACGTAGGCAGCATGCAGATCATGATCGGTAGATGTCATTTCGATGATGTGCATTTTCATGTTGCGGAAAAAATCAATGGTCCATGTTAATGCATCTGCATCCGAATCGCATGCATCGCAAACGATTACCGCTTTTTCTTCAAATGCATTTTCTACAGCCGCTTCTGGTCCACTGTATTCCGTTCCCCACATGGGATGCGAAGCAACATAGCGACCACGTTTTGGATGATGTTGAACGGAAAAAATAAGAGCGCT
>JAULVY010000178.1:0-20702 GCA_032110825.1 Chitinophagaceae bacterium
CTCAATGCCTATGTTGCGGCGAATACAACCATTAAAAGTGCATTTGATATGGCTTTGCACGACATTGCATCAAAGGCAGATGGAAAACCGCTCTACCAATGGCTTGGAGGAACAAAAAAAGCCATTCAAACCGATTTAACCATTGGCATCAGCACCCCAGATGAAATGGCCAAGACAGCAACTGAATTCATAAAAAACGGTGTTGAAATTATAAAAGTCAAATTGGGAAAAAACGGAAAAGAAGATATTCTACGCGTTCAAAAAATTAGAGAGGCTGTTGGAGATCGCATCAAGCTTCGCTTGGATGCTAACCAGGGCTGGGATTTTAAAACCGCTCAACATACATTACAGGCTGTTGAACAATTCAATATTCAGTTTTGCGAACAACCCATGCATAAAAACTTCGATCCATTATTACCTAAATTGAAACAAGCAGTTGGTATTCCGATCATGGCGGATGAAAGTGTTTTTAATCATTATGATGCTGAGCGCCTGATTGCCAACAACAGCTGCCAATACATCAATATCAAGCTTGCAAAATCTGGAGGCATACTGGAGGCAAAACGAATTGCTGACGTTGCGCAACTCCATCAAATTCCTTGCATGCTAGGGGGCATGGTGGAGAGTCGTCTCGCTCTAACAGCCAAGCTCCATTTTGCTCGAGCTCACAGTAATATTTGTTTTTATGATTTAGATACCTGCATGCTTGGACATTTAGAAGATCCCGTTCTTGGCGGAGTCCGTTTCCAAAATTATTATTTGGATACAGATGATGAACCTGGAATTGGAGCCGATATTGATCCACAATTTTTACTTCATGCAGAACACATTACTATAAACTAATTAAAATGAAAAAGAAGGCTTCGGACTCCAAAGTAATCATGTCGGAATTGGTTTTTCCTAACGACACAAATTTTTTTGGAAACCTAATGGGAGGTCGACTGATGTACTGGATGGATACAGCAGCTGCAATGGCAGCAGGCAGGCATTGCAATGTCCCTTGTGTTACAGTTTCGGTTGATAATATTTCTTTTGAATCACCCATTCGCTTAGGGCATGTAGTCCATATCGAAGCTCAGCTTTCAAGGACTTTTCGCTCTTCTATGGAAATTCACATCAAAGTTTGGGGTGAAGATCTTACTCAACAATACAAGTACAAAAGCAACGAAGCGTATTTGACCTTTGTAGCGCTAGATCCCAATGGAAAACCTCGACCTGTTGCTGAAGTGGAGCCTGAAACAGAAGAAGAAAAAAAACTTTACGACAGCGCATTGCGCAGAAGACAACTTAGGCTGGTATTGGCAAAGAAGATGAAACCGGAAGAAGCAACGGAACTGAAAGCTCTGTTTGTAACCGATTAATCAGAGACCAGCTGGAAGGATATGGTGCTTCCCCTGTAACATGAATTGGGCACTCTGTTCAATTGAATCCATCACCAGCTCTAAAATTTCATCAACGGACTTTGAAATATCAATGTGCAACGGCTCTTTGAAATGTACGCTTAGCAAGGTGCCCTTCTTTTTAAATCGAAGCCCCTTGCGGTTGAACGCACGCCAAAAACCATTGATAACAACAGGAACAACCACAGGATTCATTTCTTTGATGATGTGTGCTGTCCCTTTTCTCCCCGGAGCAAATGGCTTGGTGGTGCCTTGTGGGAAGGTGATAACCCATCGTTTCTTTAAAGCTTCATAAATCTTTTCATAATCCCGAGTATCAACTTCACGTTTCACATCCTTACCACCTGCTCTCCAGGTCCGTTTAATGGTAACCGCACCGGCTAGAATAAAAAGCTTGGTCAGCAAGTTATCTTTCATGGTCTCTTCTGCAGCAACAAAATTTACATTCACAAAAGGATTCAGTAAATAATAGGGTACACCCAATTTGTTTTTCTTCCTCCATTTAACAGCACAAAATATATGGAGAAACGCCATAACATCAGCAAAATAAGTCTGATGGTTGCTTACGAAAAGCACGTTCGATTTTGGGAGTTTTGAGAGATGTTCTGTCCCTGAAACTTTTATTTTATTGATGATTGCTAAACCTGGATATGTAAGAGTTCCTAAAACGGCATAAACCACTTTCCGAACAAGGGTTACTTTTTTCAAATGGTCAACAAGCATGATATCAAGGTAAGAAAATATTCAAGAAGAAAGTCTTCAAGCTGAACAATACAACAATAAAATTTAGATCTCAATGATGCGATTAGTTATCTTTATTGCCTATACTAGAACCTGTTCAAAGACATTTTCATGCTGGATTCTCTATTCAGTTATTCTGATTCCCAATCGTTTGTCAACCGCTTGAGAAAAAATCGATTTTCAAAAATTGAATCCATTTTAAATACACTCATTGATCAAAAAGGAAGAATTCGCATTTTAGATTTAGGAGGAGATTATGCATATTGGAAAACCATGAATTGGAAGAATGATTCAACGCATATCACGCTCCTGAATCTGGCAGACACAACCATACCTCTTGAACAGAAAGAGTGGTTTGATTCTTTGCAAGCAAACGCATTAAAATGTCCGTTTCCAGATCAATCCTTTGATTTGGTTTTTTCCAATTCAGCAATTGAACACATGGGCAGTATTGAAAATCAAAATGAATTTGCAAATGAAGTAAAGCGACTAGCTCCCAATTACATCGTGCAAACTCCTTCCATTTGGTTTCCCCTTGAGCCCCATTGCAGAATACCTTTTTTTCAATTCATTCCTCATCCCATAAGAGCCATTTTGTTAAGGCTATTTCCCATACATTATTTTCCAAAAGCAAAGAATTACGCAGAAGGTCTTCGGTCTTCTAAAACAACGCTGATGATGGGCAAAAAAAGATTTCACGCCTACTTCCCACAAGCAGAAATTGTAACCGAATACTTATGGGGAATACCCAAATCGTATACCGCCATCAAACTCGAATTTCCACAACATGAAAATTAATACCATAATCTTTGACATGGATGGCTTGCTGATTGACTCAGAGCCACTTTGGCACGAAGCTGCGCTAGAAAGCCTTGCTCCTTTTGGTATAGATATTTCTACAGAAGAATATAACCAGACAACGGGATTGAGAACAAAGGAGTTTCTTCATCACTATTTTTCAAAATACAAGATCCCCCTTTCTCAATTACCTACAACAGAAGAAGATATAAACAATCGTGTAATTGAAAAAGTGAACATAAAAGGTCAAATCATGCCTGGTGTTATGGAAACACTAAGCGGAGTGCATCAGCAGGGATTAAAAATCGGACTTGCCAGTTCCTCACCGATGAAATTGATTCATGCCGTCTTGAATCGGATCAATGCCCCTGCACTATTTTCTGTTCTTACATCCGCAGAACATTTACCTTTTGGGAAACCCAATCCACAAGTCTTTATCCAATGTGCAGAAGAGTTGGATAGTCGCCCTACCGAATGCCTATGTTTCGAAGATTCTTTTAATGGCCTGATTGCAGCAAAAGCTGCACGCATGAAGTGCGTTGTGGTTCCACACCCAGATCAATATTTAGAAAATCGATGGACCATTGCCGATCTCAAACTGAAAAGTTTAACTGAGATGAATTGGGATCAATTTCGCGAATTGCTTAAATAAAAAAGGTCCTGTGTTTCCACAGGACCTTTACACATTCGAATCAGAATTTATTTGGCTTCTTCGCCGCCTTCCATTTTCTTTTTCAATTCAGCCAGAACTCCGAGATCGCCCAATGTAGATTTTTCAACCTTTCCTTGGATGTCTTTTACTGCCTTTTTGGTTTTAGCAGCGTCTGCTTTCTTTTCTTTAGAAACGGCTTCTTTTTCTTCGGCTACAGCTTGTTCCCAAATACGTGTATGGCTCAATACGATTCTCTTTTCATTGCGATCAAATTCGATCACAACAAACTGAGCAGTTTCGTCGGCACCTACCGTTTTACCGTCTTCCTTGTTGAGGTGACGAGAAGGAGCAAATCCCTCTAAACCGTAAGGCAATTGAACCACAGCACCTTTATCGTCTTTTTTGACAACAGTTCCTTCGTGAGTAGATCCGATGGCAAAAGTTTCCTGAAGTGTATTCCAAGGATCTTCTTCCAATTGCTTATGACCCAACTGAAGTTTTCTGTTTTCTTTATCGATATTGAGAATAATCAAATCAATGGTACTTCCAGACTTGGTGAACTCAGAAGGATGATTGAAACGTTTCAACCAGCTTAAATCGCTGATGTGAATCATTCCACCAATTCCAGGCTCCAATTCTACGAATACACCATAAGGAGTGATATTTTTAACTAAGCCCGCGTGCTTGCTTCCAACAGGAAATTTCTCTTCAATTTCACTCCAAGGATCTGAAGTAAGCTGTTTGATAGAGAGACTCATTTTTCTGCTGTCTTTGTCTAAGGTAACCACTTTGGCTTCGTACTCGTCGTTTAACTTGAAGAACTCTTTTGCATTAACAGGAGTGTTTGCCCATGTAATTTCACTCACGTGTACCAACCCTTCAACGCCCGGAGTAATTTCAAGGAACGCACCGTAATCTTCGATGTTCACTACCTTACCCTTGATAGAAGCTCCTTCTACAATGTCTGCAGAAAGTGTATCCCATGGATGAGGAGTAAGCTGCTTCAATCCAAGACTGATTCTGCGTTTTTCATCATCAAAATCAAGTACAACAACATTCAACTTTTGATCGAGTTTGAGTACTTCAGAAGGATGATTGATTCTACCCCAGCTGATGTCGGTAATGTAAAGAAGTCCATCAACACCTCCCAGATCAAGGAATGCTCCGAAATCAGTGATGTTTTTAATGGTTCCTTCCAATACCTGCCCTTTCTCAAGCTTGCCCATGATTTCAGCACGCTGAGCTTCAATATCGCTTTCAATAAGTGCTTTGTGAGAAACAACAGCATTCTTAATGGCTTCATTTATTTTAACCACTTTGAATTCCATTGTCTTTCCAACAAACTGATCGTAATCGGTAACTGGTTTCACGTCAATTTGTGAACCAGGCAAGAATGTTTCCATTCCCATGATGTCTACGATCAAGCCACCTTTGGTTTTGCTGGTAACAAATCCTGTAACCACTTCACCGCTTTTGTGCATTTCCACAATACGCTCCCAAGCACGATTGATACGCGCTTGCTTGCGACTGAGGTGTAGGTGCCCTTCCCTGTCCTCTTTTTCTACTACCATCACTTCTACAACATCTCCAACTTTAAGACCATGCAAGTCTCTGAACTCGTTCATGGAAACAAGACCATCGCTCTTGAAACCAATGTTGATTACCACGTCGGTTTTGGTCATGCCCACAACGGTACCGTTAACCATTTCACCATCGGTAATCTGTTTGAATGTGCCCTCGTATACGGCATCAAACTTTTGCTGCTCTTCGTTATTGTAACGAGCAACATTTCTTTTGTCAATGCTCCAATCAAAATCATCATGAGCGGAGACAGCTGACGGATTCATTAGTGTGTTGTTTTCTTCCACTATTTAGTTCCTCCTTTTGTTTGAATTTCAAGCTGTTTTGTCAGCCTGATTTGGGGACGGCAAAGTTAGCGGAAATACAGTTCAGACCCTATAAAATAGAGGGAATTTTAGCGGTTTTGAGTCAATTTTTAGACTGAAAAACCTGATTTTAGGGGTATTTTAGACTACCCAGCTATTTTCTGAATCGCGGAGGCCAGTTTATCCAGATCACGCAAGGAAGTATACACGTTGGGAGTCACCCTCACCCCGTGTATATTTTCCCAATGGATGGCCACAGTATGAATCTTGTATTTACTGAATAGTTCTCCAGAAATTTCCTCCGGTTTTCTCCCTTCGATGCTGATGTTGGCGATTGCCCCAGAGAGGTGCATGGATTTAGGTTGATTGAATTTCACTTTGGGATGGTCTTTCACTTGATTCACCCAATAGTCTTTTAAAAATTTTAAGCGGGCTTCTTTCCTTTTGCTTCCCATCACATCGTGAAAATCAACTGCGGCGCCAATGGCCATTTCAGAAGCAAAGGACCGAGTTCCTAATGATTCAAATTTCCGTATGTCGGTTCCATCCGGCTCGTTGTTGGAAAGCAAAGCCCAAACGTTTTTGATTTTCTCTTTCTTGATATACAACAAGCCACTTCCGAACGGAGCGCTCAACCATTTATGAAGAGATGTTGCGAAATAATCACATCCCAAATCCGGTATGTTGAAATTTAAATGAGCAAACGTATGTGCACCGTCGCCAATCACTTCAATACCACGTTGGTGTGCTGCATCGGCAATTTTTTTAACTGGAATGATCTGTCCGCACCAATTGATCAGATGCGTAACCAAAACCACTTTGGTTTTTGAAGTAAATGCTTTTATGTAATACGATGCAATCTCCTCTTCGTTCTCCATCGGCAATGGGAGATCAACCCAAACCAGTTTGATGCCATCTCTTTTCTCTCGCTGCTTCCATGCATTGATCATGTTGGGGTAATCTTGCCTGGTGAGTACCACTTCATCACCGGCTTTCAGATTCAGTCCAAATATCACCGTATTCAACCCTTCTGTTGAATTTCGATTGATTGCAATTTCTTCCTTATCACACCCAGCAAGTGTTGCAAGTTTTTCTCGCAACGGCTCGCGACCTTGATCGAGAATCTGCCACATGTAATACGAAGGTGCCTCATTTGAATATTGATAATACCGAATATGGGCATCTTGAACCACCTTGGGTTGTGGAGCAACTCCTCCGTTGTTGAGGTTGATGATATTGGGGCTCACCGTGTAGGCCTCCCGAATCCAAGACCAGAGATCATCTTCGTTATCGAAATCAGGATTTCGCTTTTTCTCAAAATCAGTTTTAAAATCAAATGCCTGCTCAGCAAATGCAGGATCAATGATGCTCAAGAAAGGCAAAGCGCCCATCGACTTGATAAAATTTCTACGAGGATGTTGCATATGGTTGTTGAAAAGAGTTCTATTCTAAGTTAATAAAATATAACCCAAATCAGGACTTTGATTTAGAGGCAATATCATTTGCTGCAATCCATCCGCTACTCCAAGCATGCTGAAAATTATATCCACCGGTGATGCCATCTACATCCAACACTTCTCCGGCAAAATACAGATTATGCACCCGCTTACTCTCCATGGTTTGAGCATCAATTTCACGTAAATCAATGCCCCCCGAGGTGACAAACTCTTCCTTAAATGTTGTTTTCCCTGAAACGCGAAATGAATCGCTGCAAAGGACTTTTGATAATTTATTGATACGCGACTGAGGTATATCCGTCCACAACAAACCCAAATCGATTTCTGCCTTTTCCAATAAAAATTCCCACAACCGCGTTGAAAGTGAAAATGGATTTTTCGCTCCTACTGAAGAACGCTGAGTAAACTTTATAAATTTCAACTTCTCCAACACGCTGCCTTCATTATATGTTGGCACCCAATTCACTTTCAAATCAAATTCATATTGGAGCGCATGCAGATCTCGTGCAGCACGTGACGATAATTTCAAAACAGCAGGACCACTCAATCCCCAATGAGTAATGAGCACAGGACCTTGTTCCTCAAGCTTGAGTTCTGGAATACGAACACAGGCTTGTTCACAAGAAACGCCCATGAGTTCATGCAAACGTTTATCGGGTATATTAAATGTGAACAGAGATGGTACGGGCTCAACTACGGTATGACCGCTGTTGCGAAGCCAATCGAATGAACTCACTTTCGGATATCCACCAGCAGCAACACAGAGGTAGTCGCATTTCATTTCAAAGGTTCCGCCAACATCCGATTTTAATTTCAATGTAAAACCTTGTTCCTCGAAATTCACCAATACAACTTCGTGATGCAAACGGATTTCTACACCATAAGCAACTGCTTCTTTCATTAGGCAATCGATAATGGACTGCGACTGATTGGTTACGGGAAACATACGGCCATCAGATTCGGTCTTCAAGTCAACACCTCTTTGCTTAAACCAGCGTGTGGTTTCTATTGGCGAAAATTGGTATAATGTTTTTTTGAGTAAATTTTTCCCACGCGGGTAAGCAGTAGACATGTGAATGGGATCTGGGTCATCGTGTGTAACATTGCATCGCCCTCCCCCACTGATTTTGACTTTTGAAAGCAGTTTTCCTGTTTTCTCCAATATGCAAACATCTAAATCAGTATACATGCGGGCTGCATTGACTGCACAAAAAAATCCTGCAGCACCGCCACCTATAACAATCAATTTTTTTCTTGAGTTCATTTACCAAGCAACATAATTGATGCAAACATTTCTATTCCGTCCCAAAGATTACCAATACGTATGTTCTCGTTTTCAGCATGCTGATTGTTATCGTGATTGGCAATGGGAACGGTAACCGGATGTGCATTCAGCTTTTGTTCAAAAATAAAAAGCGGCAAGCTTCCGCCTAACGTAGGCAATTGCAAAACAGGTGTGGGAAGAGCGGCTTGAACAGCACGCACAACCCGCTGCGCAAAGGGATCATCTAATTTTGTTTTCTGGGCATTGTAGCCATCGGAGCGTTTGACCATGCAAATTTTATCGCTCGCAGCTCTTTCTTCATCCGTAGGCTCATGATCCAATACCGTGAATCCCATTTTTTTGATATGATCGATTACTTTTTGCTGCTGGCGACTCCAATCGTTTCCAGCAACCAACCTCAAATCAATAGAAGCAATGGCATGAGTAGGAATAACATTTGCAGAATAATTGCCAACTCCAGCCGCTTGAATTCCATTGATATTCAAAGAAGGCAGATTCAATGTTTCGTTGAGAAGCGCATCCCGTTCTGGTTTTCGAACTCCCAATTCTTTTTGAAGCTGCGCTTCTACTGGCGGAAGCTTTGCTAGTGCTGATTTTTCAGCTGCAGTCAAAGGAATGACATCATCGTAAAATCCGTCGATGGTCACTTCCCCTTTTTCGTTTTTCATGCTTGCCAAAAGCCTCGACAATTCCATAGCAGGATTGGGAATCCAGTTTCCATAATGACCTGAGTGCAAGGGTCGCTTTGGACCAAATACAGTAAGTTCCAAATGCGTATCGCCTCTCACACCAAAGACCACTTGTTTTTGAGACGACTGATGAACAGGTCCATCGCAGATAATCCACATGTCTCCGGCAATTAAATTCTTGTATTGATCAAAAACCTCATGCAAATGCGTTGATCCCGCTTCTTCTTCACCTTCAAAGAAAAACTTAATATTGACCTTAGGTTGAATTCCTGATTTTTTTAATGCAGCATATGCTTGCAGTATAGCAAATACTCCAGCCTTGTCATCCGATGCTCCTCTGCCATAAATTCTCCAATTGGGATTAACCGAATTATTTATTTCGGTCCAATCCATCAAAGCGCCGCCTAAAGCCAATGATCCATTGGCCAATTGAGGCTTAAACGGGTGTAACCCTTTGGCCCATTTGCTAGAATCAACAGGCTGTCCATCGTAATGCGCATACAGTACAATGGTCTCTTTGGCACCTAAAACTTTTACTTCACCATATACTACTGGCGGTTGATTCTCGGTTGAAGGAAAAAGGAACTGAACATTGCCAATACCTATCCCTTGCATATACTGCATGATCCAATTTGCATTTTTCTTGATATTCGGCATATCGGATGCTATGTTGGGAATAGAAATAAATTCCTTGAATTCGTTTAACAATTTCTTTTCCGACTGGAGCCTATATGATCTAACCTGTAAAATTTCAGGAGACTGACTGAATGATGCAAATGGCATCAGGCAAAAAATGAAGAAGATTTTTCTCATGCCCTAAAGTTAGGACATAGCCGGTAAGAATAGATTGAGATCAATAGTTACTGAAGAGGTTCGCATTGGCAGATTCAGCAGCCTCGATATCCTTGAAGCTGGATAGTACATCCGGCTTGCCTTTTTTCACACATACATCGTGTTCGTAGTGCGCGGAAAACTTTCCGTCTTTAGTGCGAACCGTCCAACCATCGGCATCGTAAATAACATCTTTTGTGCCCATATTAATCATCGGCTCAATAGCTATAACCATGTTTTCAGTCAATTTAGGCCCCGTTCCTTTTCTGCCATAGTTTGGTACCTGCGGATCTTCGTGAAGCTCTTTCCCTAAGCCATGACCAACCAATTCACGAACAACATGAAATGCATATTTTCTTTCGCAATATTCTTGAATAGCAAAAGATACATCACCCACACGGTTGTTGTGAATCGTTTTGGCTACACCCAAATCAAGTGATGCTTTGGTTACGCGCATCAGCAACTGATGTTCTTCGAGAACGGGATTCAATCCAAACGTATAAGCGCTATCTCCGTGAAAACCATTTTTATAAATACCCACATCAACAGAAACCAGATCGCCTTCCTGAAGTTCCTTCTTATTTGGAAAGCCATGAACCACAGCATCATTTACTGAGATACAGGTAGCAAACGGGTAACCACGGTAATTTTTAAAAGAGGGGACCGCTTTATGGTCTTGAATAAATTCTTCAGCCCGCTTATCTAGCATGAGGGTAGTAACACCCGGCTTAATCATTTTTACGAGTTCAGCAAGAGTCCTGCTAACTAAAAGCGCACTCTCTCGCATCAACTCAACTTCAGCGTTGGTTTTGATGCGTATCATATCAATACGTAGATACGGTGGATGCTGCTTGTCTTCCTTGAATTCGTCCTCCCGTCATGAGGCCATCATATTGACGCATCAACAACTGTGTTTCAATTTGCTGAAGGGTGTCTAGAATAACTCCTACCATGATCAGCAAGGAGGTTCCTCCAAAGAAAGAGGAGAACGACTGCGTTACTCCAAATTGTTGAGCAATGCCTGGTAAGATGCCGATAGCTGCCAAGAAAACCGCTCCGGGCAATGTAATGCGATCCATCACCTGACCGATATAATCAGCAGTAGGCTGACCGGGTTTTACACCGGGAATGAATCCATTGTTTTGTTTCAGGCTATCTGCCATTTGCTTGGGATTGAATATAAGGGCAGTGTATAAGAATGTAAAAGCAATAACCATCACTACATAAATCGTCATGTACCAAATATTACTGGGATCGTTGAAAATCCTGGCAATACCTTTTCCTGATTCCAAGTTGGTGAAAGAGAAAAGTGTGGGAAGGAACATGATGGCTTGAGCAAAGATGATGGGCATAACTCCAGAGGCATTTACTTTCAAGGGAAGAAACTGTCTTGCACCACCCAAAGATTTATTGCCTACCAATTGTTTTGCGTAACTGATGGGAACCTTGCGAACACCTTGAACCAATAAAATCAGTCCGAGGATAATAGCAATAAGGAATGCAATTTCAACTAAGAACAGCAACAAGCCACCACCACCGCGTGTTTGCTTGGCAGCAAACTCACCGATGAACGATTGTGGAAGTCGTGCCAGGATACCCACCATGATGATGATGGAAGTACCGTTGCCCAATCCCTTGTCTTGAATTTTTTCTCCCAACCACATAACAAACAACGTACCGGCAGTCAAAACAATAACTGTTGAAAGCCAGAAATAAGGTTGGTATGCATCGATCAAAGCATCGCGACTAACATTTTTTAAATAGGCAACGTAAGCAGCTGCCTGGAATAAAGTAACCAATGCAGTGAGGTAACGAGTCCATTGATTGATTTTCTTTCTTCCGCTATCTCCCTCTTTTTGAATTTTTTGCATTTGAGGAACCAAGATGGTCATCAATTGCATGAAAATCGAAGCCGAGATGTAGGGCATGATACCCAAAGCAAAAATGGATGCATTTGAAAAGGATCCACCTGCAAAGGTGTCGAAAAGTCCGAGTAAACCAGACTTCGCTGATTGCAGGTCAAGCTTATTGGGATCTATACCCGGCAATGCCACATGGGCGCCGAAGCGATAGACGAGTATCAACAGGAGGGTGACGATAATCTTCCCTCTGAGTTCGTCGATACTCCAGATATTTTTGAACGTTTGGATGAATTTCTTCACTGAAAAATGTTTTATCCTTTAACCGGCATTTCGCCTTGATTGCTCAATATCGGAAATTATTTGATGATTTCTACAGAACCGCCAGCAGCTTCAATAATGGATTTGGCCTTTTCGCTAACCGCATTCACTTTGAAGTTGATTTTGGTAGCGATAGCACCGTTGCCTAAAATCTTCACTTTATCGGTTCGGCTGATGAGGCTGTTTATGTACAAATTCTCCATGCTAAATGCATCGAGGTTGTATTTTGCAACCAACGTTTCTACTTGTCCGAGATTGAATACTTTGAACTCTACACGTCCTGGATTCTTAAATCCAACCTTAGGAATACGACGCTGTATAGGCATTTGTCCACCTTCGTGGCCTTTCTTCGACTTGTACCCTGCACGGCTTTGTCCACCTTTGTTGCCTTTTGTAGAGGTACCACCGTGGCCTGAAGCTTCACCGCGACCAATTCTTTTTTCTTTTTTTGTTGCCCCTTTTGCAGGCTTTAATGTGTGTAGTTTCATTTCTTATGTTTTTTACTCAACGCAGTCCCCTGAGACCACTCGTATTGAATTCAGTTCAAAGACATGCAGGGATTTGTCTTAGATTTCTTCTACTTTGATCAGGTGTGTTACTTTTCTAACCATACCCAGAATTTGAGGGGTAGCCTCAACTTCAACAGTTGCATTGAGTTTACGCAAACCCAGTGCTTCCATGGTGCGTTTTTGACGCTCAGGTCTATCGATTACACTTTTGATCTTGGTTAATTTCAGCTTTTTCATATTAAAATCCCTTGGGGATGTTTATATTTTTAGAAACAGTCAACTTATTATCCGTTGAAAACTCTTTTCAAACCGATAGTCCTTGTTTTTGAAACATGGATAGGTTCGCGGAGCATCGCCAATGCTTTGAACGTTGCTTTTACCACGTTGTGCGGATTAGCAGAACCCAAAGACTTGGCCAATACGTCGGTAATTCCTACGCTCTCCAAAACAGCACGCATGCTACCTCCGGCAATTACACCTGTACCGTGGGCGGCTGGCTTGATCAACACTTTTGCAGCACCTTCTTTAGCAAATTGATCGTGGGGGATAGTACCCTTCATAACCGGAACTTTGATTAAGTTCTTCTTTGCATCTTCGATGCCTTTGGTGATGGCTTCTTGAACTTCTTTTGCTTTGCCCAATCCGTGTCCTACAACACCTTTTTCATTTCCAACCACTACCAGTGCGGAAAAGCTAAAAGCACGTCCACCTTTGGTTGTTTTTACAACGCGGTTGATCGATACAACTTTTTCTTTCAACTCAAGATCACCGGCTTTTATTTTACTTACATTTAATTTTGACATTTATTGTAAAATTGATAGTTGACAAATGGATATTTAGAATTTAAGACCCCCCTCACGAGCACCTTCGGCAACAGCCTTTACTCTTCCGTGATAGAGAAACCCTCCACGATCAAAAACGCAGGTTTCAAGTCCCAATGCAACTGCTTTTTTAGCAATAGATTGTCCAACCATTTTGCTCTTTTCGATTTTGGTTCCCTTTTGAGCAACAACATCTTTGTCGCGCGAAGAAGCCGAAGCCAGGGTATTCCCATTGGCATCGTCGATCAACTGCGCGTAGATATCGGTATTGCTTCTGAACACGCTCAATCTTGGGAGGCTGGGCGTTCCGGAAACTTTCTTACGGATCGTGTACTTGATTCTTTGTCTTCTTAATGATTTAACGTTCATCGTGTATAATTTTTCCTGATACGGCCAGGAGTTAATGATGCTTATTTACCAGCTGCTTTACCTGCTTTACGACGGATGTATTCATCCTTGTACTTCACACCTTTTCCTTTGTACGGTTCAGGCTTTCTTAATCCTCTGATTTTGGCAGCAACCTGACCCAACAATTGCTTGTCGTATCCTTCCAAGAAAATACGAGGGTTGTCTCCTTTTTCTTGTGTGGTTGTTACCTTAAGTTCTTTTGGAACTTCAAATATGATGTTGTGGGAATATCCGAGGGACAAATCAAGAACATTACCTTGGTTGGAGGCTTTGAACCCTACACCCACCAGCTCCAATTCTTTTTTAAATCCGTTGGTAACTCCTTTAACTAGGTTGTTCAAAAGAGCCCTGTAGAGTCCATGCATTGCACGGTGACGGATTTGGTCTGTTGGGCGTTTCAATTCTACTTTGTCGTCTTTGATTTCAATGGTGATATCACGATCGATCGCTTGTTTCAATTCGCCTTTGGGACCTTTTACAGTAACCACATTGTCGCTACCTACAGTGAGTGTAACACCTTTTGGAAGCTCAATTAATTTTTTACCTATACGAGACATAGTTTTTGTTTTTTTTCCTCTCGCCTTTTTCGAATGGTTTCAGTTCCGTATAGAAAACTTAGTGCGCGATTCGAAACGCCCGAAAGGAAATATGATTTAATAAACGTAACACAATACTTCACCACCCACATTCTGGGCTTTGGCATCCTTATCGGTCATCACTCCTTTTGAAGTGGACAGAATGGCGATACCCAATCCATTTTTTACTCTTCTGAACTCAGTCGGTTTGGAATATGACCTCAGACCTGGGCGAGAAATTCTCTCCATGGTTTTGATAGCGGGTTCCTTGCTATTGGGATCATACTTCAAGGCGATTTTGATTACACCTTGCTTGCTATCATCTTCAAATTTATACTTGAGGATGTACCCTTGGTTGTACAGAATTTCTGTGATGCGCTTCTTTAGATTGGAAGCAGGAATCTCTACGATTCTGTGTCCGGCCATTTGTGCATTCCTGATTCGTGTCAGGAAATCTGCAATTGGATCTGTTGTCATATTTTTTCCCTCCTTCATTCGGCTGAGCCGAAGTGTTTAGGTTTTAGTTTTTAAAAAATTTATTCAAAAGATTACCAGCTGGCTTTTTTAACCCCTGGTATCTTACCTGCCAAAGCCATGTCGCGGAAGGTTACCCTGGAGATTCCAAAATACCTCATATAGCCTCGGGGGCGGCCCGTCAATTGACATCTGTTTTTCAGACGGACTTTAGATGAGTTTTTTGGAAGTTGGTCGAGTGCTTTCCAGTCGCCTGCCTCTTTCAAAGCAGCACGCTTTTCTGCAAATTTCTCCACCAGGGATTCTCTTTTTCTTTGTCTGGCCTTTACCGATTCTTTTGCCATGTGTTTCTATTGTTGTGAATCAATTAATCTTTTTTACTGTTGCGGAAAGGCATACCCAATTCCTTGAGCAATTCATAGGCCTCTTCGTTGTTTTGAGCGGTGGTCACAAAAGTGATATCCATGCCGGTAATTTTAGTAACCTTATCGATATCAATTTCAGGGAAGATGATTTGCTCGGTAACGCCCAAGGTGTAGTTCCCTCTTCCATCAAATGCCTTTTCACTGATTCCCTTGAAATCACGCACACGTGGCAAGGAAGCCGCAATTAGTCTGTCGAGGAACTCAAACATTTTAATTCCACGCAAAGTAACGCGGGCACCAATTGGCATGTTTTTTCTCAACTTAAAGTTGGAAATATCTTTTTTGGAGCGCGTAGCAACTGCTTTCTGTCCAGTGATGGTGGTAAGCTCATCCAATGCTACGTCGATCAGTTTTTTATCGGAAACGGCACCATTCACACCTCTGTTGAGGCAGATTTTGGTGAGCTTTGGAACTTGCATCACTGTGCTGTATCCAAATTTTTTCATCAAGGCTGGTACCACATCCTTGTGGTACTTTGCTTGTAACCTGGGTATATATGTTGCTGTTTTCATTATTTAATTACCTCCCCTGATTTTTTTGATACACGAACCAATTTTCCATTTTCTCGGGTACGCTTGATTTTAGTAGCTTCTTCTTTTTTTGCATCCCACAACATCACATTGCTGATATGGATTGGAGCTTCTTTCTTTACCAATCCTCCCTTTGTATTCTGGGCAGAAGGTTTGGTGTGGCGAGTAACGATGCTTACGCCCTCGATCAATACACGTGATTTTTCAGGAAACACCTCAAGCACCTTGCGTGGCTTTTTGAGATCCTTGTCGTCACCGGCGATCACAACTACGTTGTCGCCTTTTTTAATATTGAATTTGGGTTTAAATCTAGTGTTCATTTTCTTTATTTTTTGGTGTTATGCACCTTAGTTCATTATAGTACTTCCGGAGCCAACGAAATGATTTTCATATAGCCTTTATCCCTCAATTCACGGGCAACGGGACCGAAGATGCGGGTTCCACGCGGCTCATCGGCTGCGTTCAACAAGACCACGGCGTTGTCGTCAAAGCGGATGTATGATCCGTCTTTTCTGCGGAGCTTGTTCTTGGTGCGAACAATAACAGCTTTGGCAACCGTACCTTTTTTGATACCCCCTGCAGGAATTGCATCTTTTACAGTTACAACAATCTTATCTCCGATTTTGGCATAGTCTTGTCCACTGTTGCCCAACACGCGGATACACAACACTTCCTTGGCGCCACTGTTGTCTGCTACATTCAATCTGGATTCTTGCTGAATCATTTTATTTATGTTTTATCGGCTTGCGCCTTCAGTTTAAACGATACTCTTTTCGCTTTTTTTATTTAGCCTTCTCAATGATTTCAACCAATCTCCAACGCTTTGTTTTGCTGAGCGGGCGTGTTTCCATTATGCGAACCACATCACCAGGTTTTGCCTCATTTTTCTCATCGTGCGCATGGAACTTGGTCGTTTTCTTTACGAACTTTCCGTAGATCGGATGTTTCACTTTCCGCTCTACAGCAACAGTGATGGTTTTGTCCATTTTGTCGCTCCTAACAGTTCCAGTTTTAGTCTTGCGTAATTTCCTTTCAACCATTTTAACTTGTTTTATTTCGGTTTGAGTTGAGTCTGGGGTATCTCAATGATCAACCCAATGACCTTTTTTTCAATTCAGATTTGAGTCGGGCTATGTCTTTTCTCAAATCCCGGATACTCATTGGATTTTCCAATGGAGTGATTGCGTGAGCAAAGTGCATTTTCTTTAAACGCAATTCGTCTTCACTGATTTTTGCTTTGATATCTGATTCGCTCAAACCAGAAATGCTCTTTAAAAAATCTATTTTCTTTGACATGATAGGTTATTTAAGTACAGGGGCTATTCTTATGCTGAATAATCTCTGCGAACAATGAATTTGGTTTTGATGGGTAACTTAGAGGCTGCAAGATCCATGGCTTCCTGAGCAACCTGCGCGGTTACGCCTTCCACTTCAAAAAGAATCCTTCCGGGTTCTACTACTGCAGCCCAAAACTCAGGGTTACCCTTACCCTTACCCATCCTCACTTCAAGAGGCTTACGGGTGATGGGCTTATCGGGAAATATTCTAATCCATACATTACCTTCTCTTTTCATGGCGCGGGTCATGGCCTGACGCGCTGCTTCTATTTGTCTGTTTGTTAACCAAATGGGCTCCAGCGCTTTCAATCCAAATGATCCGAATGCAAGGCTAGTGCCCCTTTTGGCAACTTCCCTGATTCTTCCTTTCTGCGCCTTTCTGTGTTTGGTTCTTTTTGGTTGTAACATATCTGGTTATTTTACCGAATTCTTTTTTTCAATTACCCTTTACGGTCTCTTCCACCGCCACCACTACGTCTGTCGGATCTACCGTCACCGCGACCACCCATAGGGCCACGCGCTTCCCTACGTTCAGCCGCTTCAGACTTTCCACCAACGAAATTGGGGTTCAAATCACGCTTGGCTAAAACTTCACCCTTACAAATCCATACTTTGATGCCGATCTTTCCATATACGGTTTGAGCAAATACAGATGCGTAATCGATGTCCATTCTGAAAGTATGCAAAGGAACACGACCTTGTTTGATTTCTTCTGAACGTGCAATTTCTGCACCCCCCAAACGGCCAGCTGCTTTTACCTTAATTCCTTCAGCACCCAAACGCATGGTTGAAGCAATTGCCATTTTAATGGCACGCTTGAAGTTGATGCGGTTCTCGATCTGCTTGGCAATGGTTTCACCTACAATCATCGCATCCAATTCTGGACGACGGATTTCAATGATGTTGATTTGAACGTCATCCTTCTTGAACTTACGCTTCAACTCTTCCTTCATCATGTCTACCTGGCCACCGCCTTTACCGATGATGATACCGGGCTTGGATGTATGGATGGTAACAATCAACTTGTTTAGCGTACGCTCAATAACAATTTTGGCAATACCGCTTCGGTTGTTGTTTTCGCGATTGAGGATGTATTTGCGGATCTCGTGATCTTCAACAAGTTTCTTTCCGTAGTCTTTCTTGTTGCCATACCAGTTGCTTTCCCATCCGCGGATGATACCTAACCTGTTGCCAATCGGATTCGTTTTTTGACCCATTATGATTCAGTTTGAATGTTCTTAATTTTTTGCGTCAACAATGACAGTTACATGGTTGCTGCGTTTGCGCATGCGGTAAGCACGACCTTGCGGAGCAGGAAGCATTCTTTTGATGCTGCGAGCGCCGTCAACGAAAATGGTTTTCACCACCAAAGCTTCAATTTCACTGCTGTCGTTCTTTTGCTTCCAATTGCTCACTGCAGAAAGAACCAACTTGCGCAACGGAGTAGAACTGTGCTGAGGATGGTGTTCTAAAATGGCAACGGCTTTCTCCACTTTCATGCCGCGGATGTGGTCTGCCAACAGACGCATCTTGCGAGGTGATGTGGGGTAATTTCTCAATTTTGCTACTGCTTCCATATTCTTTTTTTACGCTCAAGCTAGCTTGAACACTTATTGTATTAAACTACTTTTTTACTTGAATGGCCTTTGAAATTGCGCGTAGGTGCAAACTCACCAAGCTTGTGACCCACCATGAATTCTGTTACGTACACGGGAATGAATTTGTTTCCGTTGTGTACTGCAAAAGTGTGTCCCACAAAATCAGGTGTAATGGTGCTTCTGCGACTCCAAGTTTTCAAAACCGATTTCTTGGACTTGCCTTCATTCATTGCATCCACCTTCTTTTCTAATTTAGCCGCTACATACGGACCTTTTTTTATTGAACGAGCCATACTATTTGTTTCTGGTTATTTGTTCTTTAATTATTTAGCCAATTTTTTTCCATTCTTACGCTGGATAATCAACTTGTCGCTTCCCTTACCCAACTTCCTCGTCTTCTCACCTTTCGCGTACTTTCCAGTTCTGCTGCGTGGATGACCACCGGATGATCTTCCTTCACCACCACCCATTGGGTGATCCACAGGGTTCATCGCTACACCACGGGTGCGTGGACGAATTCCTTTCCAACGGTTTCTTCCGGCTTTACCCATGCTTTCCAAACTGTGATCGGAATTGGATAAAACACCAACGGTTGCATAACAATTGATCAATACCTTTCTCAACTCTCCAGAAGGCATTTTTAAAACTGCATATTTATCTTCCTTGTTGGTCAATTGCGCAGATGCACCAGCACTGCGGGCGATTTTTCCACCCTGACCCGGTTGCATTTCAATGTTGTGAACGTTGGTACCCAAAGGCATGTTTTTCATCATCAATGAATTGCCTAACTCAGGAGCAACAGCATCACCACTGATCACAGTCATTCCAACCTCCAAACCTTGTGGAGCAAGGATGTATCTTTTTTCACCATCGGCATAATTCAAAAGCGCAATAAATGAAGTTCTATTGGGATCGTATTCGATACTAACCACGTTAGCAGGAATTGCATGCTTGTTTCTTTTGAAATCGATCACACGATACATCTTTTTATTTCCGCCACCGATGTAGCGCATAGAACGACGTCCTTGTGCGTTTCTTCCACCCGTTTTCTTAACCGTTTCCAACAACGACTTCTCCGGAGTAGACGTGGTTACTTCCGCATACGCATTGCCAATTCTCCAGCGTGTTCCGGCGGTAATGGGTTTGTATTTCTTTAATGCCATGTGTTTATTTTTTTACCCTAGGGCTTTGCTTAATTAAATATTTGCGTATACATCAATGGTTTCACCTTCACCCACCATTACAAATGCTTTCTTGTAAGAAGGCTTTCTACCGCTGATTACACCTGCTTTTGTAAAGCGACTTTTACTTTTCGCAGGTGCTACAGCTGTTCTAACGTCTTCAACAGTAACGCCATAAAAATCTTCAACCGCTTTCTTAATTTCCAATTTATTGGCCTCACGTGCAACTTTGAAAGAATACACGCGTCTTTTTTCAGAAAGCTGATTCGCCTTTTCAGAAAGGATAGGCTTCACCAGAACATCAGCAAGTTTCATATCTCTTGTTTAAAATTGAATGATTGTTGTTTACGCTTCAACTCCCTCTTCCATCTCTGCAAACAGTTTGGCTGCAGATTCTGTCAATACCAAAACATCTGCATTCATTACATCGTATGTATTGATGTCTGAAAGAACAGATGCAAGTACAGAAGGAATATTTCTAGCACTAACAAATACGTTTTCATCGAGCTCAGGCATCACATAAAGCGCCTTCTTGGCATTTACATTGAGATCCTTCAACATACCAGCAAATACACTGGTTTTCGGAGCCTCGAGTTGAAGATCTTCCACAATCACCAATGCATTTTCTTTGTTTTTCAAACTGAGTGCACTGATCTTAGCTAAATCTTTCACCTTGCGGTTCAACTTGAAGTCATAGGCGTGTGGCTTGGGACCAAAAATTGTACCACCACCTTTGTATAAGGGATTACGGATATTTCCCTTACGAGAACCACCGGTACCCTTTTGGCGGTGTAACTTTTTACTTGCCCCTTTAACCTCTGCACGGGTTTTTACCTTGTGCGTACCTTGGCGCTGAGCAGCCAAAAACTGCTTTACAGCAAGATAAATCACATGGGTATTGGGCTCAGAACCAAAAATATCTTCC
>JAULVY010000179.1:0-8213 GCA_032110825.1 Chitinophagaceae bacterium
ACAGTTCAACGCTTTCAAACCTACGTAGGTCACCAAGTGAACGAATCCCTCTTTATAGGACTAGAATCCATAAAAGAATCTGGAGGAACATTAGTAACAGGAAGCTTTTTGAAATGGGATCTTAATTCTAAATGGAGTCTTTGGGGTTATCTCAACTATACTAATGCAGAGATGATGGTAGGGGGACAAATACCGGTTGGAAATTATGCCTATGCACTATCCATGAGTTCACATCCCCAATTGGGTTATTCATTGCACCTGATGATTTCGTATGCAAAGAAAAAAGATTAACCTATTATGGCTTCTCTTGCTCTTGGTACCCTTTTCTCAGGCGCAGGAAGAGAGTACCGAAGAAGAGTTGGAGTACTTAAATACAACCGATCCAAAAGAATGGCAAGATCCAAATACAAGCAGAGGTTTTTTATCGATGCGAAAAATAAATATCAATACAGCAAGCGAAGAAAAATTAATGGAAATGGATGGACTTACAAAAAATCAAGTGTTGTCGCTGCTTGAATATAGAAAGCGTGTAGGCCCTTTGATTAGCTTGATGGAATTGCAGGCCGTTCCGCTTTGGGATATTCAGACGATTAAAAAAATGATACCCTATTTAACGATTGCTCAAGAAGAACTGTGGTCGCCTGCATGGAAACAACGATACCGAGAAGGAGTGCATAGCCTTACCTACCGTACCAGTGGAAGGGCCATTGAAAATTACAGTGGCCTCAACGGATCTATGCCGTTGCTGTTGGGATATCGCTTTGGATATCAGGATCTTTTGCAGTGGGGATTCACAGCAGAAAAAGACGGAGGCGAACGCTCCTTTCCAGATCATTGGAGCATGTATGTGGTATGGAGAAAATGGAAATGGGTTCGAGATATCGTAGCAGGAGATTTTACTGTCAACATGGGCCAGGGCCTGATTCATTGGCAGGGATTTGCTTTGGGCAGAAGCGGTGCGCTGATCAACGCATTCCGACAAGGTGAATTTTTTCGGGCACATACTGGAACAGATGAAAATAGGTATCACAGGGGCATTGGTATTACGATTGGAAAAAACAGGAAAGAGATCTCACTATTTCTGAGTAGACGATTGTTAGATGGAAATCGAATGGAAGACAGTATAGAACAAAAAACGTGGATCAGCTCCATTCTTTATTCTGGCATTCATCGAACGCAACAAGAACTTCAAAATAAAAATGCATGGAAAGGATGGAGTGTGGGAGGAAGATACAATTGGAAATGGGAGAAAGGAAGATTGGGATACAATCTCATTTACCATGGCTTTGAAATTCCGATTATCAAAAGAAAAGCCGATTACAACCATTTTGAAATTGAAGGAAAATCATGGTACAACATGAGTCTCGATGTGAATCACGCTGGAAGATGGGGAATGATTTTTGGTGAAGCCGCAATGGATAAGAAAAGAAAACCTGCTTTTACAGCGGGATGGATAAAAAGTTTAGATGCAAAATTAGATTTGATTCTTTTGTATAGAAATATACCCAGGGCGTATCGAGCCTTTGAATCCAATGCCAATACATCAAGTGGAGAAGCCGAGAATGAAAAAGGGATCTGGATTGGAATGCAACTAAAACCAGCTGCCATGCACAGCATGGAATTAGGAGCAGACCGATATCAAAGAGATGGCATCACGTATTTTAACGACAGCCGAACTTGGGCAAATGCGTTGGTGTGGATGTATAAATGGACCCCACAAAAAACGATTGAATGTTATGTCCGATTTCAACACAATGTAAAAACACAGAATAGCGGGTACGTAAATAGAAAAACAAATGAGATCGATGGGGAGTCGCTTACCCGTTGGAGATTTCATTTTTCCATTAAACCACTGCCTTGGTTGATGATCCGAACCCGAAATGAAATGGCATCGAATTGGGAGAAAAAGAAAAAAACCAACGGAACCTTATCCTATGCTGAATGCATCATCAAACCCACGTTGAAAAATTATTCCATCAGCATACGGCATACCGTTTTTCATACGGATGGATATTCCTCCCGAATATATGCCTATGAAAGAGACCTTCCCGCTTACTTTGCCGTACCTGCATTTTATGAAAAAGGCAGTAGAACGTATTTCCTTATGCAATACAAAGTAGGAGACCGTGTTTCCATGAGCGGGAAATGGATCATGCATCAGCAATCCAATTTAAGAAGACACGAATGGCGGCTCCAGATAATCTGCAACCTCACACCACTTGAAAAACAGGGATAATGTATATTTGCTGCATAAAGTTTAAAACATGAGTGAGCAACCCCAAAATCAATTGAACATCGAAATATCAGAGGAAACAGCAGAAGGTCAATACGCTAACCTAGCCATCATCACGCACAGTCACGCTGAATTTGTAGTTGACTTTGTTGCGGTAATGCCGGGTACATCCAAAAGCAAAGTAAAATCAAGAATTGTATTAACACCTCAGCACGCCAAGCGATTGATGAATGCACTTGCCGATAACATTCAGAAGTTTGAGGATGCGCATGGACAAATTCGCGATTTTGAAGAAGTGCAAATTCCTTTCCAATTTGGAGGTCCTGCTGCTCAAGCCTAATTGAATTCAGTAAATTAAGCGGGCAGTTATTAGTTGATCGACTCAACCGGAATGGTTTTGTTGATTTTGGCAATCAATCCCTGTAAGACTTTACCCGGACCGACTTCTGTAAACGAAGTGGCACCATCTGTGATCATGGATTCGATGGTTTGGGTCCATCTAACGGGTCCAGTTAATTGATCTATTAAATTCTGTTTTATTTTTTCCGGATCAATGACAGCTTTAGCTACTACGTTTTGGTAGATGGGACAAACGGGACGATGAAAAGGGGTAGCTGAAATGGCTTGAGCCAATTCTTCGCGTGCTGGTTCCATAAGTGGAGAATGGAAAGCACCTCCAACAGGAAGTTTGATTGCACGTTTGGCACCGGCAGCTTTCATGCGTTCGCAGGCGATATCGATTCCGGCATTGGAGCCGCTGATTACAAGCTGACCCGGACAATTGTAATTCGCAGGAACTACAATTTCACCGGTTTCTTCGGTGATCTCTTTGCAAATTTTTTCAGCAACATCCTCTGCTAAGGCTAAAACCGCAGCCATAGCTGAAGGGTTTTCTTCACATGCTTTCTGCATGGCACCTGCTCGGACACTCACCAGTTTCAGTCCCTCTTCAAATGGAAGAGTCCCGTTAACCACCAGAGCCGAAAACTCTCCCAACGAGTGACCTGCTACCATGTGAGGGGTAGCATTTTCAATCATTTTATATGCAATAACAGAGTGTAGAAATATGGCCGGTTGGGTAACCTTGGTTTGTTTAAGATCTTCCTCAGTTCCGTTAAACATAACATCAGAAATGCGGAATCCTAAAATATCATTTGCCTGTTCGAAAAATCTTCTGGCAAATGCGTTACCCTCGTAATGATTCTTACCCATCCCCGGAAACTGAGAACCCTGACCTGGAAAAACATACGCCTGAATCATAGTAGCACTTGAGCGGCAAAATTAACGAAAAAGGGTGATTTAACCCAATGAAAAACATGGGTTTACCACTTTTTACACCCTATTTTTAGGAGGTTTTAATCGACGATGAACTGAAATTATAAGGTATCAATGCAATTTAGATCCGATCAGACGAATGAACTCACTTCGAGATTCATTCCGCTCAAATTCACCCCAAAATGCTGATGTTGTCGTAACCGAATTTTGCTTCTGTACACCCCGCATCATCATGCAGAGGTGTGAGGCTTCGATTACCACGGCAACACCCAATGGATTCAAGGTTTCTTTGATGGCATTGAGGATCTGAGAAGTCAATCGCTCTTGTACCTGCAACCTTCTGCTGTAGGTGTCCACAACACGGGCAATTTTGCTGAGTCCGGTTATCCATCCATTCGGAATATATGCTACGTGGGCTTTACCAAAAAAAGGAAGCATATGGTGCTCGCACAAACTGTATAATTCAATATCCTTTACAATGATCATCTCACTCACTTCTTCGTGGAATTTAGCCGAATTTAAAATCGCCTTGGGATCAATTTGATAGCCTTGAGTTAGATACTGCATGGCTTTGGCTACACGCTCGGGAGTTTTCAAAAGACCTTCTCTCTCAGGATCTTCTCCAAGCAGGTCAATCGACTGACGGTAATTTTCAATGAGCCCTGATGTAATCTTATCATCATACTGTTCAACTTTGCTGTATGCCATGTCTAGAATTATTAAGTTATAAAACCGGGTACTCTACAAAATTCCTGGGTGTTTCATACAAACGGATTTGAAGATCCATTTGTTCGTTTATCTTAGGCCTCAATAACTGATAGATCACTATCGCAATGTTTTCGGCTGTTGGATTGAGTTGTTTAAACTCTGCTACGTCTTCATTTAAGTTCTTGTGATCAAATCGATTCAATACTTCCTCCTCAATAATATCCGATAACACTTTCATGTCCATCACATATCCTGTTTCCGGGTCTACCTCACCGGTGACCTTTACAATCAACTCGTAATTGTGTCCATGATAATGAGGAAGATTGCATTTACCGAATACCTGCTGGTTTTTTTGATCATCCCAACGTGGATTGTGTAAGCGGTGCGCCGCATTGAAGTGCTCCTCTCTGAATACAGATACTTTTATCCCCATCATTTTAAAACAACAAGGATCATAAATTGTTCAGGTAATTCCCAACTACTCACCGTAATATTCAACAAAAATTCGAGGGGTTTCTACCAGTTTTATGCAATGTAATCTTACCGAGTTCGGCATATGTGGCTCTAACTGTTTCCAGATCTCGTAGACTAAATTTTCAATGGAACACATTTTACCCTGCATAAAAGGAACATCCAAATTCAGGTTTTTATGATCAAGTATATCCACCACATGGGTTTTAATCAATCGACTCAGCCATTTGGCATCAATGATGAATCCCGTATCTGGATTTGGTTCCCCCTTTACTGTTACAAAAAGTTCGAAATTATGACCGTGCCAGTTCTCATTTGCGCATTTCCCAAAAATCTCATCATTCCGCTCTTTGGTCCAGGCGGGATTGTACAGTTTATGAGCTGCGTTAAAATGTTCTCTTCGTGTTAAGTAAAATACTGGCATACGATTGGGGTTGCAAAGTTAAGGGGCGACCATGAAACTTTGTTAGAAAGAGAAACGAAAGCTTTTGTTTTCATCCGAAAAATGGAACTTCGCTGCATGAAAATATGGATCACAACGGCATCGGAAGTGGAAATGGACGTAGTGAAGCCCATAATGGCTGAGTTCCTACCCAACCACACATATTTTAGTGTCGGAGGTTTGGGATTGGTAGCCACTGCCATGCATGCGTATAAAACATTGATTGCCGAGAAACCCGATCTGGCCATTCAAATTGGTATTGCCGGTACATTTGAAAAAACAAACTCAATTGGCTCTGCCTATTTAGTGCAATCCGATTGCATCGGCGATCAAGGAGTTTGGGAGGAGAATCAGTTCAAGGATGGATTTGCATTAAACCTGATTCAGGCTAATGATTTTCAATACAAGAATAAATGGCTTTATAACGAAACTGCATCGCGAGCAAAATCCAACGGGCTCCATTTGGCTAGATCTGTTTCGGTAAACCAAATCAGTACAGACCCCAACATGATCAGCTATTACCGCAATGAACTTCATGCTGATCTGGAAAGCATGGAGGGAGCAGCCTTTCACTGGGCCTGCATCGAACAAAAGATTCCATTCATTCAGATCCGGGGGGTATCCAATGCTGTAGGCGATAGAGATAAAAAAAATTGGAAAATCATAGAAGCCCTTGAAGCGGCGAGCTCAACAGCAATTCAATTCATTCATACTTACTCAGCATTAAAATGAAACTGACCATCGGCATATCTCCTTGTCCAAACGATACATTCATTTTTGATGCTATGCTGCACAACAAAGTGGATACAGAGGGACTTTCCTTCGAATACAGATTAGAAGATGTAGAGACCTTGAATCAAATGGCCATGCGTGGAGTATTGGATATTTCAAAAGTCAGTTATGGCGGTGCGTCCAAAATGTTGTTGCATTACCGCATTTTAAATGCAGGTGGCGCATTGGGCAATGGAGTGGGTCCACTTTTTATTACTAAAAAAGATCAGTCGCTTGATACGCTCAACCCGGAAATAGACACGGTGGCCCTACCGGGTGTCTTTACAACAGCGCATGTTCTTTTTTCATTCGCCTACCCCAACTGGAAGAATAAAATTCACATGCCTTTTCATGAAATAGAAGATGCCGTTATAAATAACAAGGTTCAGGCGGGTGTGATTATCCATGAAAATCGGTTTACCTATCAAGAAAGGGGTCTAGAAAAAATAGCAGATTTAGGAGAAGTCTGGCAGCGCGAAACTCAACTGCCTATTCCGTTAGGAGGCATCATGGCGAGAAGAACATTCAACATCAATCTACTCAAAAAGATTGATCGGATTATTTCACGAAGCATTGAATATGCCTGGAAACACGAGCATGAATTGCCTTCTTTTGTTTTGGAAAATGCCCAGGAGATGTCGCCAGACATAATGAAACAACACATCCATTTATATGTAAATGCATTTTCACTTCAGTTGGGAAAAGAAGGAAGAGCAGCTATATGGAAATTACTGGAAACAGCTGCACAGGTTCATCCTGAACCTTTTGGATGGAATTACGAAATGTTCGTTGATTAAAATAGTCCGTATAATTCTGCATCTACTTTTGCAATGATGTCGCCAAAATGCTCCTCGCTTTCTGCAAACTTGTTGTTGTCTACGTTGATCACCAAAAGTGGACCTTCTTTGTACCCATCAATCCACTTGTTGTAGTATTCGTTCAGCCGCTTTAAATAATCAAGTCGGATATTTTCTTCGTATTCTCTTCCGCGCTTTTGAATTTGTCCAACCAACGTAGGAACCGAAGCTTGCAGATATATCAACAAATCTGGCGGCTTCACCATTTGGCGTAAGTTTTGGAAGAAATCGAAATAATTATCAAAATCTCTTTTGCTCATCAACCCCATTTCATGGAGATTGGGGGCAAATATATACGCATCCTCATAGATGGTACGATCCTGAATGACGGTTTCCGTGCCTTTGCTGATGTCGATTAACTGATTCAATCGGCTATTTAAAAAATAGATCTGAAGATTGAAGCTCCAACGAGGCATGTCTTCATAGAAATCAAATAAATACGGATTCTGATCTACATCTTCAAACTGAGGAATCCAGCGGTAATGTTTACTCAACAATTCTGTGAGGGTTGTTTTTCCTGCGCCGATATTTCCGGCAACAGCAACATGTTTGGGTTTCTTAGCCTTAGCCATAATTTTTAGTTCGGATCCGCTTTCACGGGCGGACAAAGTACATATTCATTTTCAATATACCAAACCCATGGAAGTCCTAACCATCTCCATAGTAATGGAAGCACTTTTTCGGGCTTTTTCAGCACCCATTTCCATGACTTCAGCAAGGTATTTTTTATCGTTTCGAATGGATTCAGCCTTTTCTCGAATGGGAGAAATAAATTGAACCATGTCTTCTGCCAGTTGCTTTTTCATATCTCCATACCGAATGGAACATGCATTGAAGGCCTCTTCGTAATGAGAGATGACTTCGGGCTGACTTACCAAACGCATCAATTGAAAAATATTTTCAATATAATCCGGCTTGGTAGACTGGGGTTCAGTGGGTCCGGCATCGGTTTTGGCTTTCATTACTTTCTTTCGAATCACGTCGTCGTCATCTGCCAAATAAAGTGTTGCCAATTGATTCTCACTTTTGCTCATTTTTCCACTTCCGTCAAGACTCGGCACTTTTACCAA
The DNA here is from genome assembly GCA_032110825.1 of Chitinophagaceae bacterium. Taxonomy (GTDB): domain Bacteria; phylum Bacteroidota; class Bacteroidia; order Chitinophagales; family Chitinophagaceae; genus Pollutibacter. Next base: position 7,828 of record JAULVY010000179.1, read on the forward strand.
TTCTTCTCCAAAGTTGTAGGCCATTGGTTCAGGAAATACATCGCCGTATCGATGATTAAACCGCTTCACAAAATTTCTAGCCATTTCAAGATGCTGCTCCTGATCTTTACCCACTGGCACCCACGTGGCGCGATGCAAAATAATATCTGCAGCCTGAAGTACGGGATATGTAAGAAGTCCCGCGTTTACATTATCCGGCTGCATGCGGGCCTTCTCTTTGAACGTGGTTGTTTTTTCCAACTCACCGAGGTAAGCCAACATATTCAAATAGAGATAGAGCTCAGAAGTTTCACGAATATGGCTCTGACAATACAAGGCCGCCTTTTGCGGATCAATCCCGCATGCAATATTTTCTGCAAGTACGCGATGTACATTTTCTTTCAATT
>JAULVY010000180.1:0-5090 GCA_032110825.1 Chitinophagaceae bacterium
ATTCTTCAACTTCAGAAAATCGATGGGCATTTTCCCAAAGATTGGCTTTTGCTGAAGTGTAAACAGTTTCAACTTCGGGAATGATTTTCGAACGAAAAAGATTGCGCGTATAATACAACTCCTTGTTGGAGCTATCTTCCACCCAATCCCATTTCATTTCCTGAACATACGCAACAAGAGTTGCACGGGATACATTCAGGAATGGCCGTATGATTCGATTGGATAATACACTCATTCCCTTCAATCCAACCACTCCGGTTCCGCGAAAGAAATTCATGGCCAACAATTCAACCTGATCGTCGGCATGATGAGCCGTTGCGAGATACACTTTTGCTTCGGCATCTGAATGCTTAGTCATTACGGTTTCAAACCATTCGTATCGAAGTTTTCTTGCTGTTTCCTGAACTCCTTTTCCAAACGACTTCAACTCTGAAGTTGTATCAAACGATTGGACCATACAACCGCATTTCAATTCTTTGCATAGGCGTTCAACAAATTCCTGATCACGATTACTCTCTTCTCCTCTTAAATTGAAATTGCAATGCAATACTGTGATGGGAATGGACAATTGATGAAGTACCCTGACTAAAACCACCGAATCAACTCCACCGCTGCAGGCAACATAGATATGGAACTTCCCTTGGATATGGGATTGAATGACCTCCGCTAAATGTGCTTGAAGATCTTGAATGGGATGTGAAAATGGATTGTTTTTCATAGATCCATGCTATCCTTTAATAAATCATATGCCCCTTTTAATTCCATGAGGTCGTGTTGCGCATGAATTCGTTTCGTCATTTCAATTCCTTGTTCATAAACCCCAAGTGCTTTTTCGGGATCACCCATTCTTTCTAATAATTTTGCCAAATGATAGTACGTACCCGTATGCTCTGGAAATTTCTCAAGTAAATTAACCATTGTAGTCCTGGCTTCCTCTTCTTTTCCTTGCTTTACCCATTCCATGGCAAGGGCATGGCGACTGAATACGTCATCCGGAAATTTTTCGATCAATACCTGCAACTGTGCGATTCTGTCCATTTGCAAAATTTTGGGATCTCTCCTCTCCTAAATCTGAAGCCTTGGGTTTATATTTGTATCCAGATAGTTGTCATGACAACCTTTTTAAATCCTTTGGCATTATGAAGATACTTGTATGCATCAGCAGAACACCAGATACAACTGCAAAAATAGCCTTCGCGCAGAACAACACGAAATTTGTAACGGAAGGTGTGCAGTGGATTATCAATCCATACGATGAATGGTATGCATTGGTAAAGGCAATAGAGATCAAAGAAAAATTTCCGGAAACACAGATACACCTGATGACCGTTGGAACCATTGACGTGGAAGCCACCATGCGAAAAGCATTGGCTTTAGGTGGCGATGAGGCCTATCGAATTGATATTGACCCTATAGATGCCTTTACAACCGCTGCTCAGATTGCACACGCTTCCAAACAAGCTTCCTACGATCTTATTTTAACCGGTAAAGAAACAATAGATTACAATGGGGGCATGGTAGGTGCCATGGTTGCTGAATTGTTAGATATGGCCTATGTGGGACAAGCAACTTCATTGGATGTGCAGGATAGTCGCTTTTTTATTACCCGTGAAATAGAGGGTGGAATTGAAAAATTAGAAAGTTCTGCTCCCTTAGTAGTGGCTTGTCAAAAAGGAATGGCTGAAGCGAGAATTCCGAATATGCGAGGAATTATGGCCGCCAGAACCAAACCTCTGCATGTGGTACCTCCAATTGAAGCAGCAACTCAAACCTTACCCATTTCATTTGAACTGCCGCCTGCAAAATCAGGGGCGAAAATGATTCCTGCTGATCAACCGGAACTCCTTGTAAAATTACTCAGAGAAGAAGCCAAACTCATTTAAACAAATTTTATGTCGGTACTCATTTGCATCGAATCACAACAGAACGGTATCAAAAAAAATGCTTTAGAAGCCATCAGCTGTGGCGTTGAACTGGCAAATGCCATGGGCACTTCTGCTGCAGCATTGGTCTTTGGTAAAGCCTCAGGAGATATCAACAATTTAGGAGAATATGGGGTACATAAATTAATTCACATTGATCAACTTCATGATCTAAGCGACAGTCAACAAGGTTGTTTTGCTGTTGCAGAAGTTTGCAAAAAAGAATCTGCTTCCGTGATTTTATTTTGCAATACGTCTTTTGGAAAATCAATTGCACCCCGATTATCCATTCGACTTCAAGCAGGGTTGGCATCAGGGGTTACTTCTATTTCCAGTTCAACCGATGGATTGGTAGTAAGAAAAAATGTGTTTTCCGGAAAAGCTTTTGTGGATTTAAAAATTACTACTCAATCAAAAGTTTTAGTGATAGAATCCAACTGCTTTGAAGTGAAAAAAAATCCGGTTACCATGCAAGTTGAGAAATTCGAATTATCGATCCCTCCTGCCCGCGTAATCTTGAAAGAGCGAATTAAAAACTCGGGGGGTATCTCTTTAACTGAAGCCGATAAGGTTGTTAGTGCGGGTAGAGGAATGAAGGGACCCGAAAACTGGGGGATGATAGAAGAAATGGCTCAGTTGCTTGGGGCTGCAACGGCTTGCAGTCGCCCTGTAGCCGACTCCCATTGGCGTCCACACCATGAGCACGTGGGACAAACCGGTGTAGCCATTGCCCCCAATCTTTATATCGCTATTGGCATTTCAGGAGCCATTCAACATCTTGCAGGCGTGAATAGAAGCAAGACCATAGTAGTCATCAACAAAGACCCCGAGGCTCCATTCTTCAAAGCCGCAGACTATGGCATTGTTGGCGATGCATTTGAGGTGATTCCAAAGATCAACCAGGCACTCAAAGAGTTAGCATAAATTGAGTAAATTCGCAGCAGCATTATGAAGAAAATAGAACTGGAAATCGTTGCCCTTTCGCACTCTATTACGCAAACGAACTCCTATGCTGTTGTTTTGGGAGAGGTGAATGGGTTGAGAAGACTCCCCATCGTGATTGGAGGATTCGAAGCTCAAGCGATTGCTGTTGCATTGGAGCGAATGAAACCAACACGACCCCTCACGCACGACCTGATGAAGAATTTCATGATGGCCTTTAACGTCGACCTTCATGAAGTGATTATTTCTGATTTACAAGAGGGCATATTTTATTCGAAACTCTTATGCAGCTCTGATTCGGATACGGTTGAAATCGATTCCAGAACCTCAGATGCCTTAGCCATGGCCGTTCGATTTGGTTGTCCCATATACATCTATGAAAATATCTTTGATATTGCCGGTGTGGAAAATCCAGAAGGTGCCTTGGAAAATGTGAAAACCGGAACCACCAAACCAGAAACGATTAGTGGCAACGAAGATTTAAAAACCATGGGATTGGAAGAGTTAATCACCTTATTGAATGAAGTATTAGAACAGGAAGATTATATCCGCGCCATTGCCATCCGCGATGAAATAAACAAAAGAAAAAAGAAATAATCCGCATGGTGGTTTTTCCCAATGCAAAAATCAACTTAGGATTACGGATACTATCCAAGAGAGAAGACGGATACCATAATCTCAATACTGTTTTTTTCCCCATTCAAAGTTGTGATGCATTGGAGATCATTACGCAATCGAGATCTGACGCACCCGTAGAATTTTCAACCAGCGGAAGAGAAATTCCAGGTGATTTAGAAACCAACCTCTGTTTAAAAGCCTACCACCTTCTAAAAAAAGACTTTCCACAACTGCCATCCATTAAAGTTCATTTGCATAAACAAATTCCCATGGGTGCTGGATTGGGAGGAGGTTCATCCGATGGCGCTTTTATGCTGAAATTGTTGAACGAAAAATTCAATCTCAACATCAATCAAGATAAACTAATTGAATACGCTTTGCAGTTAGGAAGTGATTGTCCCTTTTTTATTGTCAACTCCCCGGTATTAGCTGAGAGTCGCGGTGAAATCATGAAACCCATCCTCCTCAACCTCAACGGGAAAAAAATTACCTTGGTTTGTCCGGGCATTCATATCAGCACCAAAGAGGCATTCAGTAATGTTAAACCCAACAAAGAGGTTCCATCCTGTGAAGAATTAGTAGCTCTGCCAATAGAGCGATGGAGGAACACACTTATCAATGATTTTGAAAATTCTGTATTTCCCTCTCATCCGGAAATAGCAATTATCAAAGAGAAACTTTATGAACTGGGTGCTGTTTATGCATCCATGAGCGGGACAGGCTCAACCGTTTACGGAATCTTTGAGGAGTATGTGGATTTAAAAAATATTTTTCCTTCGCATTTCGAAATCATAGATACCTTTGTACCATGACCGCTGAAAAGTACAAAGCCATTTCTTTCTTGCACCAAAACTTGGATTTGCTAAACCACTAGCGCATTCGCTATAATTCCTATTCCCTACTCCCTATTCCCTTTTCCCTTTTCCCTATTCCCTATTCTCTATTCCCTATTCTCTAAAATTTACCCCCATGCATAACCCATCCTATTATATGGATTTGGAGCACCAATACGGTGCCCACAATTATCATCCCCTTCCTGTTGTCATCTCCAAAGCATCCGGTGCAGAAATGTGGGATGTACAAGGCAAGAAATATTTTGATTTTCTCAGTGGCTATTCGGCCGTGAATCAGGGGCATTGCCATCCCCGAATTGTAGCTGCTATGTGTGAGCAAGCTTCCAAACTGACACTGACATCTCGAGCTTTCTATAATGATCGGTTGGGCGAATACGAAAAATACATCACCGAATTGTTGGGATACGATAAAATGCTACCCATGAATTCCGGTGCAGAGGCTGTTGAAACCGGAATCAAATTATCGCGTCGTTGGGCTTACCATGTAAAAGGCATTCCAGAAAACAAGGCCAAGATTATTGTTTGTGAAGATAATTTTCACGGTAGAACCAGCACCATTATTTCGTTCAGTACAGATCCTTCTGCATTTACGGATTTCGGTCCCTATATGCCTGGCTTTGAAAAAATACCTTATAATAATCTAGATGCATTAGAAGAAAAATTTCAGGATAAACATGTTGCTGCTTTTTTAGTAGAGCCCATTCAGGGTGAAGCTGGAATTATCATCCCTGATCCAGGATACTTGCAACAAGTA
>JAULVY010000180.1:5100-6652 GCA_032110825.1 Chitinophagaceae bacterium
AAAATCACTTTGTGAAAAATACAAAGTGCTGATGATCGCCGATGAAATTCAATCCGGTTTATGCAGAACAGGAAAAATGATGTGTTGCGATCACGAAGAGGTGAAGCCCGATATTTTGTTGTTGGGAAAAGCCTTGAGTGGCGGACTCTTTCCAGTGAGTGCGGTGTTGTCGAGCGACGAAGTTATGCTCACCATCCAACCAGGTGAACACGGTTCTACGTTTGGAGGAAGTGCATTGGCCAGTGCTGTTGCCATGGAAGCTTTGAAAGTATTGGTAGATGAAAATCTAGCAGAGCGGGCTGCAGTTATGGGCGAACGTTTTCGAAAGGGATTGCAGACCATCAACTCCCCCATGTTAAAAGTGATTCGCGGCAAAGGGTTGATGAACGCTATAGAAATTTCTGATCCGGATAAAGATGCAGCATGGAAATTATGCGAACGATTTATGGAATATGGGTTGTTGGCCAAACCATCACATGGTGATAAAATCAGGCTTACTCCACCCTTGGTTATCAACGAAGCTCAAATTGATGAATCCGTTGAAATCATTCGCAAATCATTTGCCGAATCCGTATAGTCAAGTCCCTGATAGATCCAAAACCAGTCTTCTGCAGGCTTTTCCTTAAATTTGCTCCTCAATTTTGATGCATGTCGGAAGAGAAGTCGTTGAATTTTTTAGAGGAAATTGTTGAAGCGGATTTAGCTTCTGGAAAACATACGCAAATTCATACCCGTTTTCCTCCGGAGCCCAATGGCTACTTGCATATTGGACATGCCAAAAGCATTTGCCTCAATTTTGGATTGGCTGATAAATATGGTGGCAAGACCAATCTTCGATTCGACGATACCAATCCCGTTACGGAAGAAACCGAATACGTCGACTCCATCAAAGCCGATGTAAACTGGTTGGGTTTTCAATGGGAAGAAGAGCATTATGCATCCGATTATTTCCAGCAGCTTTATGGGTTTGCAGTCGAATTGATCCAAAAAGGGTTGGCTTATGTGGATGACCTGACTGCTGAAGAAATTGCAGCAACAAAAGGTACCCCGACAGAACCCGGCAAGGCCAGTCCCTTTAGAAACCGCAGCATCGAAGAAAACCTCTTGTTGTTTGAGGAAATGAAAGCGGGTCAATACAGGGATGGAGAAAAAGTGTTGCGTGCTAAAATTGATTTGGCTTCACCCAACATGCACATGCGTGATCCCATCATGTATCGGATCAAAAAAACTTCGCATCATAGAACAGGTGATACCTGGTGCATCTATCCCATGTATGATTTTGCACATGGTCAATCGGATTCCATCGAAAACATCACGCATTCCATTTGTACGTTGGAATTTGAAGTCCACCGGCCTTTATATAACTGGTACAACCAGCAATTGGGAATCTTCCCTTCAAACCAGTTTGAGTTTGCGCGTTTGAATCTGACCTATACGGTGATGAGCAAACGCAAGCTGCTTCAATTGGTACAGGAGAATTTAGTGGATGGATGGGATGACCCACGTATGCCAACGCTATCGGGATTGAAAAGAAGAGGATATACACCCCTTT
>JAULVY010000181.1:0-5500 GCA_032110825.1 Chitinophagaceae bacterium
TACATGGGGTGATGATGGTCCGGAAAACAATTACGGGTTGGAAACTCCAGGCAAGATCATTCATGAAGCCGGTACTGTGCGCATGGGCAATGATGCCAAACGTTCTGCACTTAACAAGCACAACCAAGCACACGATTGTAAGAATTTATTTGTGGTTGATGGCGGTGCGTTTGTATCGCAGGCGGATAAGAACATTACCTGGACAATCCTTGCGCTTTCTATGAGAGCAAGTGAATACTTGGTAGACGAAATGAAAAAAAGAAATATCTAAGGCATAGAAGAACCTAAATCAAAAAAAATGAACAGAAGAAATTCGCTCAAAGCCCTTGCAGTAGGAACCTTAGGCAGTGCTGTGATTTTGGATGCATGCAAACCCGGTGATGTAAAGAAAACCGGAAAAGATAGATTGATTGCCGATGGGTTTACCTTGGATCGCCAGCCTGAAGAAGTAGCTCAATACGAGAAAGTAGTTTCAGAAACGTTTTTCACCAAGCATGAAATGGAAACCATAACCATACTCGCAGATATCATCATTCCAAAGGATGATGTAAGCGGAAGTGCTTCTGAAGCTAAAGTTCCAGAGTTTATTGAATTCATTGTTAAGGATATGCCTTCGCATCAAACACCCATGCGCGGTGGATTGCGTTGGTTGGATCTGTATGCATCAAAAAAATACAACAAAGCGTTTAAGGAATTAGCATCTGCTGAGCAGATATCCATTGTGGATGAAATTGCTTATCCCAAAAAAGCAAAACCCGAAGTGGCACAGGGAGTTGCTTTCTTTAGTTTGATGCGAAACCTTACCGCATCCGGATTTTATACTTCCAAAATTGGAGTTGCAGATGTTGGATACATGGGAAATACACCCAACCAATGGAATGGAGTTCCTGATGATGTGTTGAAGCAATACGGAGTTGCGTATACCGAGAAAGAAAACAAAGAATGTGTAAAATACAGTTAACATTAACCATCAATAATCAACGAGCATGTCAAAGAAAAATCTAAAGAGAAGAAAATTCATCCAGGCTGGCGCCTTAGGGATGGCAGCCTTCACCATCGTTCCTCGTCACGTTATCGGTCGCGGTCAAGTTGCACCATCCGATAAACTACGCATCGCCGGTATTGGCGCAGGTGGTAAAGGAGAAAGCGATATCGCAGAATTTGCAAAGAGTCCCAATGTTGAAATCGTTGCGCTTTGCGACGTAGACGATCGTTCAGCTGCAAAGACTAGGAGTCGCTTTTCAAAAGCACCTTATTACAAGGATTTCCGCGAGATGTTGGAAAAAGAAAAAAACAATATTGATGCTTGTTCTATTTCAACTCCAGATCATACGCATGCAGTTGCTACAATAGCAGCTATGCAGTTAGGCAAGCACGTATATACACAAAAGCCACTTACGCATGATATCTATGAAGCGCGTGTATTGACTGAAGCGGCTAAGAAATATAAAGTGGTTACACAAATGGGTAACCAAGGTGGATCCGGAGATGGTGTGAGAAGAACCCAGGAATTAATCAAAGCCGGATTAATTGGGGATGTAACACATGTTCAATGCTGGACGAACCGCCCCGTTTGGCCACAGGGCATTCCAACACCTACAGGTAATTTTGAAGTTCCAAAAGAGTTGGATTGGAAACTCTGGTTGGGTACTGCCAAAAAAATTGATTTCAATCCCGCTTATCTTCCATTCAATTGGAGAGGATGGTGGGCATATGGCACAGGTTCATTGGGCGACATGGCTTGTCACATCATGGATCCTGTATTCCGTTGCTTACCAATTTTATATCCTTCTGATGTGGAGTGCTCTGTAGCATCCATCTGGAAAGGTATGTGGGATGACACTGCAAATACCGATGCTTGTCCTCCTTCAACAATTATACACTTAACTTATCCTCGTACCGATGGTAAGAAAGGAGATATCAAAGTTTCTTGGTACGATGGAGGTTTGTTGCCTCAGCGTCCAGATGAATTGTTACCGGAAGAAGCATTTGGAAACTGGGATGGTGGTGTTCTTTTTGTAGGAACCAAAGGAAAGTTGTTGGCTGACTGTTATGGCGCCAATCCTCGTTTGCTGCCTACCAAATTGATGAGTCAAACCACTTTGCCTAACGAGTCCATTGCACGTGTTCCCGAAGGGCACTATTTGCAGTGGGTGAATGCCTGTATTGCCGGGTATGGAAAAGGTAAAACCAGTTCTCCGTTTGAGTTTGCTGGTCCCTTTACCGAAAGCATCCTGATCGGAAACCTAGCCATCAGAAGCTGGATGATGAAGAATCCAAACTTGAAAGGATGGGAAGATAAATACTTAGGTCGCAAGAAATTATTGTGGGATGCCAAGAATATCCGCATCACCAACTTCGAACCTGCAAACCAATACGTGCAGAGAGAGTACAGTGATGGTTGGAAATTGGAACTCTGATAGTAGAATCCTAAAAAGCAAAAGAGCCGTAAAATTTACGGCTCTTTTTTTATGCAGTTAAAAGGGGATAAAGAATGAATGGTAATATTAATCTTTACGTTGAAGCAACCAAAGTCCAAAAAACATCAGATAGATTAGAACTCCGGTAGTTCCAAAAAGGAAAGCAGTTAAAAATTTCTGAACTGGAACAAACAGGGTCATGGTCACAGCGATGATGAAATAAATCACGAAAAGGAAAATAAGCGTATTTATTCTTTTGTCCATGTTTCTGAATTTTTGCTCCTGCAAATATCGTAAAAAATAAGAAAATGAATCAGTTGCTAACCCGGAAATTAAAAATGATGGTTCCCAATTGTTCATCTGCAGCATCGGTATCGGGATTAAATTTGAGTTGACGAGCTTTTTGCAAGGCAATTGCCTTCATGGACGAATTTCCGGTTGTGGTTCCTCGGGGTTGAATGGTTGCACTGATTACGTTTCCGGATGGGTCAACTTTGAGATCCACTGCGACTTTCGCATTCTCGTCAAACTCATCCTGGAAAGACGGGAATCGATTGATCTTTCTCCCTTGGAGTCCCCTTGAAATGGAAACTCCGCTTCCTCCGGAACCTGTTCCACCATTTCCGGTATAGCTATCGGAATCCGCTGAGCCAGTTAGTTTTCCCTGATCACCTTTGCCTCCAGCAATACCTTGTCCCGAACTGGGCTGATAGCTATCTGCATTATTACCGCCTTTGCCAGTAGCATTAGCACCTTTGTAAACGTATTTAGGTTTGGCAGGAGCCTCAACTGGTGGGATAGGTTTATTTTCTTCTTTTGGTTTTGCAACCGGTTTTGGAGCTTCAACTTTGGGAACGATTTCTTTCTTGGGCTTGATTTTTTCTACGGGTTTCTTTACTACTGCGGGGGGGGCTTCTTTGTCGTTGTCGTTTGTTTCAATTTCTTTTTCTGCGGGTGCAGGCTTAGCCGTTGGAGGAGGGGTGAGTTTTGAATTTTCCACAACTGCGGCTGGTTCATCCGGCAAGAGGGGTTGAATATCACCTGAACCCGTTTCACTATCTCCCAAGTTCACTTCCATTCCTTCTTCTTGAACAACAGGAGCGGGTGCCGGGGGAGTCCAGGCAACTAAAAAGCATATGGCAAGCAATGACCCCAATACCAACAGGGTATAGGTTGATGCTTTGATGTTTTTTTGTTGTTCGAAGCTGTTCATGGTTCTTCGGATCTGTATTTAAAATTAGGATTTAATTGAATGTCGACTTGTTAAAATCTAGAGTCTCTAAAAACCTGATACCTCAATGTGCAAAATCTTTTTCGTAATTGCCTTTGATACGTTCCATGGGTGGATTGAAATATCCAAATTTCAAAGCTGGGAATTCATCGCGAAGCGCATCCATCATATTTCGAACACCCATGGCTTCTGGAGTTTCAATCAAATTCATTTTACCCAAATACCAATCAGGGTCGATGTTGAAATTTCTCCATTGAATCATTTTCAGATTCGTTTCCTGAATCAGTTTGCGCAAGGCTTCGTACTCCAAGGTACTATCGGTCAATCCGGGAAATACAAAATAATTTATCGAACTCCATCTGCCATAGCGATCCATGATCTTAAGGCTTTCAACAATATCTTCAAATGAATAATTATTCGGACGGTAATATTTTTCGTACCAGCTTTTTTGAGTGCTATTGGTGCTCACGCGTATAGAATCCAAGCCTGCTTCGCATAGTGCCTGAACAGCTTTGGGCATGGAACCGTTGGTGTTGATGTTGATGCTTCCTCTGGAAGTGTGCTTACGAATTTCCTTAATGGTCTCACGAATGGTTTCCCACATCAACAAAGGTTCGCCTTCGCAACCCTGACCAAAACTCACAATGGGATATTCGGCATTCATGAGATGGGGAACTGTAAATTCAACGATTTCTTCAACCGTAGGTTTGAATGTCAGTCGATCTTGCGGAGATGTGATGGATTCACTTTCCGGTTGAAAAGAAATACATCCAATGCAATTGGAATTGCAGGCAGGTGAGGTTGGAATGGGACATTCCCAACGACCCAGAAAATAATTTCGTGCAGCAGGACACGTATAGGTTCTGCAACAGGTTTCTGCTAAATGAGAAACCAATCTGTTATCTGGAAAAGCTTTGAGGATTTTTTCAACGCCATCTTCGATTTTTTCAGGATCGTATCCGGAACATTCCTGACGAATATCTTTTTCTATTCGAACAGCACAGACATAAAATTTATCATCAATCCAACCGGTTGCTGTATAACAAAAAAGGGGAAGAGTTTCAGCGCCGGGCTCTGTTTCAAATGCAGCAAGGTATGTTGTGGTGTGTGCGGGAGGAATAAAAGAAGCTACTGCCCATCCTTTTTCGCAGAGTCGCATTTCTCCGGTCTTTACATCGATGCCAATTCCCTTTCGTTTAGGAAGTTCGTACAATGTACCACCATCAGGGAGCTCAATCCATTCTTCGTTGGAAACGGGAAGTGCATCCCAACCGCTTCTGCCTATTGCATAAAGAGATTGGTCTTCGAAAATAGTACCTTGACCGTCGGAGTAAAGTAGAAATGGAGACACGTGCTGCAAAATTACTTGAATAAACTGAAACGATGAATCCGTTTCAATAAATGCTTTATTTACCTTTTAGTCTTTCTAAGCAATAGGCATTGAACTCATCGTCCTCTACATCATATTCTTCATCTTCTTCGTCATCTGAATAAGCCTGAAATACGTTGTTGTTTTTAAAGTCTAACGTCAATAAGCCATCTTTGATCAATACATTGTTGAGGTCTGACCACTGAATCTTTTTTGGAATGATTCCTGATTTGATGATCAGCTCTTTGGAAAATCCAATTTCATCGTTTTTAATGAGAAATCCTTCAGAAAACCCTGCTAAGATGTACAATACATTGATCCAATTATACGGACTAAAAAGAGTAAGAGCTACGCCGATGACAATTAGGGCTCCGCTGAATCGTATGGGTTTGTTTTTTTTCTTATCTAAATAATTGCTCAGTGCAATTCCAGTTACAATAATCAGTGCGATGATAGCCATCCATTGTTTATGGTCGTTGT
>JAULVY010000182.1:0-2267 GCA_032110825.1 Chitinophagaceae bacterium
TCTACGAGCAATTCCTTATGTGGGTGCATGGAGTCAATTGAAGCAAAATGTTACGGGGTATTATGGTGTTGGAACGGCGCTGAAAAATTTAGAATCGAAGGGATTGATGAATGATTTGAAATTGCTTTACAAACGTTCAGCGTTTTTCAAAACGTTGATGGACAATTGCGAGATGGCAATGAAAAAATGCTTTTTCCCGCTGACGGCCTTTTTAGCAGATCATCCACAGTATGGAGAAATTTGGAGGGCCATTCAAGATGAGTACGAGCTTACTCGAAAGTATATTTTATTGTTATCGGGTAAAACGGAGCTGATGGCTGATTATCCCATTGAGCAAGTCTCCATTCAGATACGCGAGAAAATGGTAATGCCACTTACGACCATTCAACAATATGCGATAACCAAGGTGCGTGAGATGGAAGAGAAAAATATCGCTTCTCCGCTCAGGCCCAGTTATGAGAAACTAGTGATGCGATGTTCATTTGGAATCATCAATGCGGGACGAAATTCAGCTTAGTGCTGAGCGTTTCATTTCTGCTGCTTTGCTTTTGCCTAGGTATTCTTCAATTAAGTTGTGTACCAAGTAAATAATGGGGGTGCAAATAATTGCTATTGCAAACTTGTATACGTAACCCGTAAGGCCAATTGCGGTTACACGGGCAAATGAAAATCCAAGAGAGAAGTACAGGTAAATATAGGCTACGCAAAATGTATCTATTAATTGAGAAATAAGGGTGGAAAGTGTTGCCCTCATCCAGATTCCTTTTTCTCCCGTGATTGATTTAATTTTTTTAAATACAGTGGCATCAGCAAGTTGTCCAACCAAAAATGCAGTTAAAGAAGCAAAGATGATATTCATTCCTTGTCCCAGTATCTGCGAATAAGCCAATTGCATGTTGGGAACTCCATTTTCTTTTTGAGATCCAGTCCAGAAATCATCAGGGGCAAGATGAATAGCTCCATAAAAAACTACAAACGAAAAGGCAATAATGAAGGCAGTCAATAGAGATAGAAATCGAACACCTTTTACTCCATAGTATTCGTTAATGAGGTCAGTCATGATGAATACTACCGGCCATGTTAACGTTCCGGCAGTCAGTGTAAATCCCAATCCTGTTTCACCAAATAGGCTCAGGTTAGAGGGTTCCATTCCCAATGTTTTTTCAAGTGAGAATAGTTTAACGCCAATGATTTCAGCGATTAACGCATTGGCTATAAAAAATCCTCCGAGTATTAAGAAAAGTCGCGTGGGCTTGTCTTTTATAATGGCTTGAATCATGATTTTGTTTCGTTTTGGTTTGCCTTTCTGTTTACGCGATTTTCTACAAATTCAAATATCCAGGTAGATGTGATGATGAGAAGTGTTGCAATGATAGGAATAAGGTAAAAGTTGCTTCCAATCATAACACCAATTGCGCTGTTAGCCCAAATAAATGCTGCGGTGGTTACGCCTGTTATTTTATTGTTTTCTTTCCATATGGCGCCGGCACCTAAAAATCCAATTCCGGTGGCAACCTGACCAATGATGCGGGTAGGGTCGATGTTAGGGTATTGTTCTGCTATCATAAAACCGATGGATGAATATAGTGTACATCCAACGGCGATGAGAATATTGGTTCTGATTCCTGCGGGTTTGTTTCTCTTTTCTCTGCCATACCCTACGAGTAATCCGCAAAAAATAGCTGTAGCCAGCTGGGGTAATAATTTTTGTGTTAAGTAGACTAGCTCTTGATCAAAAGCGGGCATATAAAAATTGTTAAAGTGAAGGTAGTATTTTACTAGGATTGAGTAAAATAGCCATTAATCAGTAACTTCAGGCATCAAATTAGCCCGTATGAATATTTTTGTAGCTGGACTCCCATACGATTTGGATGATGCCGAATTGATGGAAATTTTTGAAAAGTTCGGAGAAGTAAAATCAGCAAAAGTTGCAATGGACAGAGAAACCGGCAAGAGTAGAGGTTTTGCTTTTGTAGATATGCCCAATGCGCAAGAAGCAAAAGATGCCATTGAAAATCTAAATGATATTTCATTGGGCAAAAAGCCCTTAGTAGTGAAAGCAGCAGAAGATCGTGGTCCGAGTGGACCTCCACGTCAAGGTGGTGGTGGTGGAGGATTCAATCGTGGTCCGAGAAGATAAATAATCGCACAACTCAATTTTGTTCAAAGCCCTTTTTGGGCTTTTTTATTTTGTTAGATTCTCTTTATGTCGATTTTGATGTTAGCAGAATTTCGGTTTGATTTTTTTACATCAATAGATCGAGGAA
>JAULVY010000183.1:0-10817 GCA_032110825.1 Chitinophagaceae bacterium
GAGAAGAAATTGATTTAATAAAATCCCATTCTGGATTTTCTGAAGATTTTGGCCGTATGATAGAAAATGATTGGTGGAAATTCCACTCTGAGGTCGTTTCAAGATGAAGAATCTTTTTAAGAGACTTGCCTGTTTGTATTAATGATAAATTGGAATCCATGATGAAATGGAAAGGAAAGAGCTTATCCATTTCATGAGCTCCAAGTCCAGTTTGAATCCTATTTTCAATCACTGATTCCATTTGATTCTGAACAGATCGAAATTCAGTTTATCAATATTTTTACTTTTTTCTAGTTCAACAGTTACATGTGCCTCATTGAACATTTTAACAATGCCCACCAGCATGCCTTCCATAAGTGGACTCAATCCATTTCGCTGTGAGTGGTATTCGACCAATAGGTCATCTTGATCAAGGTGTACCTTAAATTCTGGGGCAATGAGTTTGGGATATGTCATGAACACCCGATTGTGAAATGTAGGCAGATTGAGCATAAACTCTTTTAGATTATTACCGCCTGCCGCCATCATGGATGGGTATTTTTTCATGGATATATCCAGTATCCAAAACTCTCCAAATAATTTTAATACAGCCTCTAGTGTTGTTTCCAATACGTCTGCGATGGTTTGAGCTAACTTATAGGTGATTTCATCATCGTATAGTTCGTGGTTTTCAAATTCTGCAATAGCTAAGTTGCTTCTGGAAATAATTTTAAGCCAGGTTTCTTCACCAAAGTTTTTAATAACGAGTTCCTGGATTGATTGATTTATAATTCCGTACATACCAAAGACTTATGTCATAAATTTAGCCAATAATTGCCAGCGAAAAGATAAAAAGGAAAGTTTTTGAGGCTTACACTGGATAAATTATAACCCATTCAGTATAAATACGTAATGGGTTTTCGGAACTTAGGCTTTTCTTCTTTTAATTTCTGTTTGAATCAACTGAAATTCCCTCCCTGTTTGTCCTGATACAGAACTATTTTCCTGGGCTCTTCTCATCAGGTAGGGTACCACTTCTTCAAGTGGACCAAAGGGTAAGTATTTGGAAACGGAATAACCATCAGCGGCAAGATTGAAAGTTAGGTGATCACTCATTCCAAACAACTGTGAAAAATGAATTCGTTTGGTAAGGGCAGGATCTAATGTTTTAGCAGTTTGCGCAGCAAGCAGATTGCTGTTTTCATTGTGACTGGCTACAATAATTTCTATATTGTCCAGATTTTGAAAACAGAATTGAATTGCATCATTGTAATCTCGGTCGCATGTTGCTTTGTTGGGTTGAATGGGACTTTGATAACCGTATTTTTCAGCTCTCAACCTTTCTTTTTCCATGTATGCACCCCTAACGAGTTTAACTCCTGCCATAAACTCACCTTTACTTGCTTTCTTCAATAAATCCTTTAGATACGGCAATCTATCGTGACGGTAAAGCTGTATAGTATTGTATACCAAACATTTATTGACGTTGTACTTAAGCATTGCTTTTTCTGTAAGAAAGTCAATGGGATCTTGAATCCAGGATTCTTCTGCATCCACCATTATACCAATTCCAGTTTCTTTGGCTACCTCACAAATGGAATTAAACCTTTTGCGGAGGTTATTCCATTTTTGTTGGTCAACACTCGATAAATCCTGTATGCGTTTTTCTAAATCAGCGGTAACGTCTACTCCATAATTAGAGGATTGAACGGTTGCATCTAGTTTCTCTAATAATTCAAAAGAAGTGAGTCCAGTTATCTTGATACTTATAAAGGGGATATTCTTTTGTGTGGCAGCATACTGTATTACCCTGATGAATTCTTCGGTTGTTTTGTTTGCATGATCTTCATCTTGTTCACCACCTTCTACGCCATAGTCTAAAATCACATCTACACGATAGGAGGCCAAAAGATTGGTGACTTTTGAAGTTTCTTTTAAGCTTTCACCTCCTACAAATTGCTGAAATAAAGTACTCTTAATTAGCTTCCTTATGGGTAAACCCGAGCGAATGGCCCAGGGTGTGAAGAGGGTTCCTATTTTGACTAAAATAGGATATTGCATAAGTGCAAAAAGCCAACCAGAACGTTTCAGTTCGGCATTTGACTTGTAGGAAAAGGCCTTTTCGGTATTATTGAAATTCAAAAGATCTCCCTGAACCTTGACCATGGTTTAATTGAATTGAACGCGGCAAAGATAGTGAGAAAAGGGAGTTTGTATATCCTCATAATTTGCTCTCTTCCATTATTTTAGAGAGCAACTCAGTCTTGGAGTGAATACCGAGTTTCTTATAGATATTCTTTAAATGATAGTTAACTGTATAGGTAGTTACAAATAGGCTTTCTGACATTTTTTTATAGCTAAATCCTTTTTCTACAAGCGCAACAATTTCTCTTTCTCTAAATGTGAGCTTATCTCTAAAGCTGATTTCTCTTTTGGTTTGAAGATTGCTGATGATTTTGCCTAATGAAAGCTCATCCACAAAAGTACCTGTTCTTTCTGTTTGATTGATCACATCAAGTAAGTGACTCAACTTCGCTGTTTTCAATGCATATCCTGATGCGCCCTGCTTAAGACAATTCATGATTAGACTTTCTTCATTATAAGCAGTCAGCATGATGATCCTGGCGTTTGGATATTTTTCCTTGAAGTAGGGTATTCCTTCCATTCCAGATTGACCAGGCAAGAAGATGTCTAAAAGAATGATATCAGGAGTTTGAATTCCTTTTCCCTCGATTTGTTCTTTGGCCTCTTCCATAGAAGTGCATGAAAATACTACTGTCAGTCCCTCAGAACTGTTCAGGAAATCCCTGAAGCTCTTCAAGAGGAAAATATTATCTTCTATGATACCTATCTTCAGCATACTCATATTATTCCCTAATCTATAACATTACGAAATTTTAATGATTATATTATTGCAATAAAGTTTGTTTTACTACTAAAAACTGCTATTAGCAGTAGTTGTTCAGTTAAAAAAGGGATACCTTGTCAAGCTTTTTATACCATTTGGCATCTAATGTCTACATTTCATAACTAAAACGGTACGATGCTAACAACCGAAAAACAGCTCATAGCAATCGAACACGCATTTGACGGTATTGCTTTATTGGATAGCTCTGGTTCATACCTGTATATGAATAAGGCGCACGCAGAATTATTCGGATATGATACTGGCGATGAATTAATGGGTAAATCCTGGAAGTTTATCTATACGCCTGAAAATGCTGATCGTCTTGAGAGAGAAGTGTTTCCCATTTTAATGAAAAAAGGGAATTGGTCTGGTGAAACAATCGGCGTTAGTAAACAAGGTGCTCCTGTCATTCAATATATTTCACTTACCAGTTTGCCGGATGGTGGATTGGTATGTGTTTGCAGAGATTATTCCAGTAATATCAATTCCAATCGATTGCATTATTTAATGAGTAATCTGGGGAAAGGAATTCTTGTGGAGGACGAGAATCATCGTGTAGTTATGGTTAATCATCAGTTCTGTAATTTTTTTCAAATTCCATTAGAACCGGAACAAATGGTTGGCGCTGATTGTCTTCAGGCTCTGGATCAATCCCTTCACCTATTCAAAAACCCCCCTGCTGTTAAAGAAGATATTGTGCACATGGTGGGAAAGCGAGAGTCGCTTATTGGTCAAGAAGTAGAATTTGCTGATGGTAGAATTTTTGAAAGGGACTATGTACCCATCATGATTGAAAATACGTTTAAAGGACAATTGTGGAGCTATAGCGATATTACTCCCAATAGACAGCTTCAAAAAAGCCTGGTTGATGCAAAAAACAAAGCCATTGCATCAGAAAAAACAAAATCTGCTTTTTTATCTAATATGAGTCATGAAATCCGTACTCCCATGAATGCAATTTTGGGATTAGCGGAACAGTTGGAGTTTTCTGACTTAAATGAAAGGCAGGCCTATTTTGTGAAGAATATCAGTGATTCCGCTAAGAGTCTCTTGGGAGTAATCAATGATATTTTGGATATGTCCAAAATTGAGGCTGGTAAGATGACGATTGAAAGGGAAAACGTCAACATTCATCATATCAATC
This sequence comes from Chitinophagaceae bacterium, assembly GCA_032110825.1. GTDB lineage: Bacteria > Bacteroidota > Bacteroidia > Chitinophagales > Chitinophagaceae > Pollutibacter. Next base: position 4,032 of record JAULVY010000183.1, read on the forward strand.
AAAGTGTTATTAATATTTTGAGACCTAAGGCCGAAGAAAAAGGCTTGGCTCTGGAAACTCATATTGACAAAGAAATTTTACCCCGATTGGTTTCTGACGAAGTTCGATTGCGTCAAATACTGATGAATGTTTTAAGCAACGCCATCAAGTTTACAGAACAAGGTTTTGTGAAATTGAGCATTTCCTTGATTTCAAAAAGCAATAACACGCAATTGGTGGAATTTGAATGTGAGGATAGTGGTATCGGAATCTCAAAAGAATCAATTGGATATATTTTTGATGAATTTTATCAGGAAAACAATTCCAACACAGCGCGAAACCGAGGATCTGGCTTGGGTTTGGCTATCACCAAAACTCTTGTCGGGCTAATGGGGGGGGAGATTAAAATTGAAAGTGTGCAGAATTTAGGAACCAAAGTGATTATTAGAATTCCTTTTGAAATTTCTACGGAGAACGAGATTCCAGCAGAGCAAATAGGTGAAGAAAACCTTGAATGTATTCGCGGCAAGCGAATTCTGTTGGTTGAAGACAATAAGTTGAATCGAATTCTATTCAGTATGATGTTGACCAACCTTTGTATTACGCATGATGAAGCAGAGCATGGCTTAGAGGCTTTGGATAAAATTGAACACAATACGTACGATTTAGTTTTGATGGACATCCAAATGCCGGTGATGGATGGAATTACGGCGTTGCATCATATCAAAAAGAAATACGGCAATGCCTTGCCCGTGGTAGCTTTAACAGCTGCTGCATTTAAATCTGAAGTGTCTCACATGCTCAATCTGGGTTTTGTTGATTGCATAACAAAGCCGATTGATCAGAAGAACTTAGCACATCGGTTGTGTTTGTTGTTTAATAATGAATACAACAAAGGCAAATATTTTATCAATTTAGAAAATCAAATTGATGTAGCTATTTCTGAAATGGCTAACCACGATGCTGCACAAAAAGCCAAATTGTTTGATTACATGCTGGAAGAAGTAAATGCTGCAATTGACGAGTGGGGTAGAAGCATGCCTCTTAAAGACTGGTCGATGGCTCGAAAAACACTGCACCGTGAGAAGGTAATGATCAATTCACTTAGATTGAAAACCTACGATGGAATCATTTCAGAAATTGAAGACGATACCTTGGTTAAATCTGATGCCGAAATGACTCTTATGTTTACTCAAGTAGTCGACCTTTTTAAAAATATACGTGAGAGCTTTGAGATCAAAAAATCCAAACTACCAGCTTAATTCAAGTTTGTTATTTTTTCGTTCTCCGTCAGCCATCCGTTTCCCGGCATCGATCTCAATTTTTTTCAAATCAATCAATTTTCTGTCAATTGACATGGTATAGGTTGGGTGTGTCCATTTCCATGGTTCGCCTACTGTTCGTTTTACCTGTGGGTCTTCGTTTTTCTTTTCTCCAAACATGAGATACTGAGGTATGTAGGCTGTTTCACGCGACCCGTCTTTAAACACCATTTCCAAATCAATGGGCATTGGCATAGAGCCTACATTACGAAGTCGGATTTTCATTTTCCCTCCTTCATCCCAAAGGCTATCAATCGAGTAGTCAATTGTTTTGGTTGTGTTTACAAAAAAGTCTTTGTACCAATCCAGCTGAATACCGCTAGTTTTTTCTGCCATTCTCATAAAATCATTCAAATTGGGGTGTTTGTATTTCCAGGTATTAAAATATTTTATCAAAATACTATCTCTAACCGATGCCCCAACGATATAGCCCAATTGTTCCAAAAAAACTTCTCCTTTTGAATATGCATTTGTGCTGTATGCTGTATTGGTGTTGTACTGATCTGAATGCGTTGTTAGCGGCTCATTGTAATCGCTTTTTGAAAGCGCTATGTAAGCAGCATATGCATCCGCATGTGGGAAACTATCCGTAAATCCATTTAGATAGTTTTGAACATTGGCTTCAGCAAAACTCGTAAAACCTTCATCCATCCAGGGGTACAAGGATTCATTCGTTCCCAGCATCATCTGATACCAACTGTGCATCCACTCGTGAATTACAACTCCATTTCCTGCTCCCTTTAAAAGGGTTGCCATCGGGTATTCCATTCCACCGTCTCCACCTTGAATAAATGAATATTGTTTATACGGGTATTCGCCATATTGTTTATCCATAAACGGAATTGCTTTGGAAGCTAATCCCAGAACGCTATCCCATTGGGTTTTGTAATTTTTAATAAATGTATTTGCACTGCTGCTTTGTTTCATTCGAGCAGGCAATGCTTCAAATTGTTTGGTTAAGGCTGCAGTATCGATTTTATAAAAAGCATGCAAAACCAAGCCCTTTCTTACCATTTTTGAATTGTGGATATAATCGGGATCAGCTGCCCATACAAAATCATGAACATTAGGAGCTTTGAACTTCCAGGTTAAAGTTGGCGTTTGCGATGCTTTGTAGGGTAGAGCTGAATATTTTTGATACCCATGACCGATTTCATGCGCGTTTTGCAGATAGCCAGTAGCAGCGATAACATACTTTCTGTCTATGGTTATGTTCACATCAAAATCACCCCAAACACCATAAAACTCTCTAGCAATGTAGGGTGTGGGATGCCAACCTTCCTGATCGTACTCACATAGTTTGGGATACCATTGTGCCATGCTGAAACGAACACCTTCCGCATTGTCTCTACCAGATCTCCTGATTTGAATCGGCACTTGAGTATTGAAGTCCAATTCCAAAACAACTTTGGACTTGGGTAAAATGGGTTTGGATAAATTGACTTTCAGTATGGTTTCGTATAGTATAGTTTGTTGAACTGTGCCGTTTACTTTTACGTTTTTTACTTCCTGGTAGCCAATTTCACTTGGTTTTAAATTGGAAATTCGATCCCGAACACGTTGATCCCAATCGGCTCTACCGCGTATTGATCTTTTGCCAATTTCCTGACTTCTCATATCCATCATGCTTCCAGGTTGAAAGGCATTCCAATACAAATGATAATAAATTGCATGAAGCGTATCTGGCGAATTATTCCAGTATTCAATTTTTTGTTTGCCCGAAAAGGTATTCTGATCAGCATTCACCGATACATCCATTTGGTAATTGGCTTTTTGTTGCCATCTATCGGTTTGAGCACTTAAATCAAAAGAGAAGAAACTAAGATTGAAAAGAAAAAGCAACTTTAGATGATTCATGAAGCTTATTTATTTTTTTTGGTAAACACGAACGTAATCGATGAGGAATTGTTTGGGCCAAATGGTGGCATCAACTCCTTTCTGCCCACCCCAATTGCCGCCTACGGCGAAATTCAAAAGAAGATACATCTGGTTATCAAATGGCCATTCCGCATAGGAGCCATTATTTCTAGATGCTTCAAAATAGTATTGGCCATCCATACCAATGCGAATCAGATTTTGGTCCCACTCCAAGGTATACGTATGAAATTGTTCAGAACAGTCGTCGACTTTTATTTTGTTTGTTTTTTGTGTTCCGATAATGTGATTGTAGCTTTTTGTGTGGATGGAAGCATGGACTACACCTTGATCGTATCCTACATGTTCCATGATGTCAATTTCCCCATCGTCAGGCCATTTCAACGGAGATCTATTTGCCAGCATCCAAATGGCAGGCCAGGTACCCAATCCATTGGGTAGTTTGGCCCTGACTTCAATTTTACCATGGTTCCAAGTAGCTTTTTCTCGAGTCACCAGACGTGCAGAAGTGTATTCTTTTGACTCAAAAGGCTCTCTATGCGCCTCGATAATGAGCATTCCATTGCCAACACGTGCGTTTTTTGTTCTATTGGCCGAGTAATATTGGAGTTCATTGTTTCCCCAGCCATGCCCTCCAATGTCATAACCCCATTTGGTTGAATCGGGTAACCCATCGGTTTTAAATTCATCCGACCAAACCAATTTCCAGTTTTCATTGTTTTTCTGTGCAGATAGCATGGTGTTTATAAACAACCCAGAAATAGCTAGAATCCAATAGCGAAGGCCAGTATTTTTGATCATCGGCCCAATTTATAACCAATTTCATAAAATTGGAGTGAATTTTGATGATAATATTATAAAGATTAATTTTGCCGCATGATAAAAAATCATCTATACCATCACGTGTCCAACCCCTAAAGGTTGAGCCTGGGTATAGTAGTACTGATATTGGGCTTGCCGCGGGTGAGCCTTTTTTATTTTAAAACAAGAGATTATGTCTGAATCTATATTGCGAATTGCTATACAAAAATCGGGTCGTCTCTCTGAAGAATCGATCCAATTGCTCAAAGAATCTGGGATCGATCTTCGAAATGTAAAAGACCGTTTAAAGACCGCATCGGAGAACTTCCCTTTAGAAGTCTTTTTTCTACGCGACGATGATATTCCCGAATACGTGGAAGATGGTGTTGCGGATATTGGTATTGTGGGGTTAAATGTTCTTTCGGAAAAAAATAGAAACGTAAAGGTAGTTGACGAATTGGGTTTTGGAAAATGCAGGCTTTCTCTTGCTATACCCCGGTCAGTTGAATATGCTGGAGTTCAATCGTTGGAAGGAAAGAGAATTGCTACCAGCTATCCTCATTTATTAACACAGTTTTTATTAAAGCATGGTGTACATGCAAGCATTCATGAAATCAGTGGCTCTGTTGAAATTGCACCCGGTATAGGTTTAGCCGATGCAATTGCAGATTTAGTAAGCAGCGGCGGAACGTTGTTTATGAATGGTTTGAAAGAAGTAGAGGTGGTGTTGCAATCCCAAGCAGTGTTGATTTCTAAAGAAGGACTAGAAAATTCGAAGAGTCAAATTTTAGAAAAATTATTGTTTCGGATTCGAGCGGTTAAAAAAGCAAAAAAAAGCAAGTATGTATTGATGAATGTGCCCAATCAACAACTTGATCATGTACTTCGGTTGTTGCCGGGTATGCGAAGTCCAACTGTACTCCCATTAGCTGAATCCGGTTGGAGTAGCGTTCATACGGTTTTAAGTGAAGATGAATTTTGGGAAAAAATAGAACGATTGAAAGAGGCTGGTGCTGAAGGAATTTTAGTGGTCCCTATAGAAAAAATGATCATTTAAAAATGGTGTATGCAATTTATTAAAAAACCAAATCGAGATCAATGGGAAGAGATTCTCAAACGTCCTGCACTAGATAGTGAGTTGTTGAATAAGCAGGTCAAAAAAATCCTTGCGGATGTTTCAAAGTCAGGGGACAAAGCCTTAAAAAAGTTTACCAAAAAATTTGATGGCGTTTCGGTTCGAAAAATCAAAGTATCTGATTCGGAAATCAAAAAAAGCCATCATGCTGTTAGCGAATCGTTGAAAGATGCGATACAGCAAGCCATAGCCAATATCAAAAAATTTCATGGCAATCAGATTGAAGAAAGTCGAAAGATTGAAACCATGGATGGGGTAGTATGTTGGAGAAGATCTGTGCCCATTGAACGTGTGGGTATTTATATTCCTGGAGGTTCTGCGCCTCTGTTTTCATCCGTATTGATGTTGGGTATTCCTGCTCAAATTGCCGGATGCACAGATGTTGTTTTGTGCAGCCCACCTTCTCAGGAAGGATCTATTCATCCTGCAATTTTATATGCAGCTGATTTAGTTGGCATTAAGGAAATTTACAAATGTGGAGGAGCTCAAGCCATTGCTGCTATGGCTTATGGAACAAAATCTATAAAAAAGGTTCATAAAATTTTTGGTCCGGGTAATGGCTATGTAACAGCTGCAAAGCAGCTCATCCAACTGGATGGGGTTGCCATAGATATGCCGGCAGGACCAAGTGAGGTCTGTGTTATAGCTGATTCTTCTGCCAATCCGGATTTCGTAGCTGCTGATCTTTTATCACAAGCTGAACACGGTCCAGACTCGCAGGTAATTCTCATATCCGACTCAGAGGAATTGATTCATCAAACTCAGAAATCAGTTTACACTCAACTTGAATTGATCGAGCGTAAGGACATTGCAGTTAAAGCATTGCAAAATAGTAAAGCCATTCTATTGGATTCTATGCACGATGTAATGGATTGTGTAAATGAATATGCTCCTGAACATTTAATCATTGCTTCCAATGATCCATATACCTATGCTGTGAAAGTAGTCAATGCCGGTTCTGTGTTTTTGGGGCATTATACACCTGAGAGTGCAGGTGACTATGCCAGTGGTACAAATCATACGTTACCTACCCACGGATTTGCTCGTGCGTATGCTGGTGTAAGTGTTGATAGTTTTATCAAGAAGGTTACGTTTCAGCATATATCGGAAACGGGATTAAAAAACATTGCAAAAACAATCATAACAATGGCTGAGGCAGAGCATCTAGATGCACATGCCAATGCTGTTAAAGTTAGAATCAATTCATTGCGCCATGTTTAAATTAGATACACTGGTTCGCCCAAATATAAAATTCATGAAGCCTTATTCATCTGCTCGAGATGAATTTAAGGGGACTGCTGATGTATTTTTGGATGCAAATGAAAATTCCTTGGGATCACCATTGCTCAAGTGGTACAATCGATATCCAGATCCTTTGCAGTTAGACCTCAAGGCAAAAATCTCTTCAATTAAAAACATACCGGTAGGGCAGATATTTCTCGGCAATGGAAGTGATGAGCCCATTGATTTGATTTATCGTTGTTTTTGTGAACCGGGTCATGATCAGGTTATCGTTTGTCCACCTACATATGGCATGTATGAGGTTTCAGCGAACATCAACAATGTTGAAGTTGTAAAGGTTCCTTTATTGCCAACGTTTCAATTGGATTTAGAGGCCATTGAGCAAGCAATTGGAGAGAACACCAAAGTGATTTGGATATGTTCGCCCAATAA
>JAULVY010000184.1:0-5392 GCA_032110825.1 Chitinophagaceae bacterium
GAAGGAATTCGAGCAGTAATACCAATACCCATGCCCGGATTTGTTCCATACGTAATCATGGGTTCGATATCGGCTGCATCAAAATGATATTCTATATCAAACACAGTACCCTCGTCGGTCTTCAACGTTTTCCAATACGCTAATGCATCATCCCATGCTTGACCTTGAGGAGCTTTATCACGTCCTTTGATGTACTTGTACGTTGTTTCGTCTGGGGCAATCATTCCACCTCTTGCACCCATTTCAATACTCATGTTGCACACGGTCATTCTTCCTTCCATCGTCATGCTTTCAAACACCGATCCGGCATATTCTACAAAATAACCTGTAGCACCTGCCGCAGTTAGTTTTGAAATGACATACAGAATCACATCTTTTGGAGTTACTCCTTTATGCAATTCTCCGTTAACATTGATACGCATTTTCTTTGGCTTGGGCTGCATGATGCACTGAGATGATAAAACCATTTCCACCTCAGAAGTTCCAATTCCAAATGCTATACAACCAAAAGCACCATGTGTGGATGTATGACTATCCCCACATACAATGGTCATGCCTGGCAACGTGATCCCGTTTTCTGGTCCCACTACATGCACAATCCCATTTTTAGGATTACCCAACCCCCAATGTGAAATTCCGTACTGGCGACTATTGTCTTCCAATGCTTTGAGCTGATTGGCAGAAAGAGGATCGGATACCGGTAAATGTTGATTGATGGTAGGCGTATTGTGATCAGCCGTTGCAAATGTTTTTTCAGGGAATAGAACGCCCAAGTTTCTACTTTTCAGTCCCAAAAAGGCAACGGGACTGGTAACTTCATGAATAAAATGGCGATCGATTAACAGAACATCTGGACCGTCCGCGATGCTTCTTACTGCATGGGAGTCCCATACTTTATCAAACAGACTTGTTGGTTTACTGCTCATTTTTCAAAAAATTTGATCTTCGATTGAAAGATTTCAATTGGGATTGCGAATTTCCGAAAAATTTGCCAATTTTCCTTGCGTTTCAGGCTTAATTTAGAGCCAATTCCGGCGCTTTACCCAAATAAAAATGGATACCAAAACGCCCACCATAAGTACCCAAACGGCAGGGTACCCATAGTCCCATTCCAATTCAGGCATCACCTTAAAATTCATCCCATACACACCCACGATGAAGGTAAGGGGCAAGAAAAAAGCAGAGAAAACGGTAAGAACCTTCATTACATCGTTTGCTTTCTGAGAGTTATACGACATATACGTGCTTACAAGATTATGAGCATCTTCACTCAGCAAGTCATAAAAAAGCTGCAGCTTGATTTGATTGTCGCGTATATCCTGTAACTCAAATGACTTTTTTTGTCGGTGACCGAGGGCGTGAACCACTTCACCCGTCAACAATAGCAACCTGCGGCACAATCCCGTCTTGCGTTTTAATACGTACAAATTTTCAATCGATTCAATCGCCGTTTTGCGGATGAAGAGTCGGGTTTCCGCATCTTCGATTTGATAATTAAGTTTTGAGGAAAAATCGGAAAAGCTCGACTGCACTTTGGTGATGATCTTCAGCAAAAGCTGGTCTACACTTACAATCTTGCCATTTTGCATGAGTTGCTCACAGGTTTCCTGAATATCGTCATGCGCAAGCCGGTGAATAGTCAAGATTGTTTTATCATTAAAGAAAATTGCAATCTTGGTGGTCAGTGCATTGATCGTATACCCCTTGTGATGATTATGCATGATTCTCCTGAGAATGATGAAGTTGAAATTTTCACCTTCCTCAAACTTAGGAAGATGATCAGGCTCAAGGCAGTCAACTAAATTGCTGTTGTTGAGATTGTATTGCTCGCTAACCCGCTTCAAATCATCCATGGTGGGAGATGTAATATCAACCCACGCAAAATTGGTGTTGCTGGACTTAACTTCTTTGAGCTTCAATGGCTGTGGTTTTAAATATGAAATACGACGTTTTGTAATTTACAAAACTTCCAACAGCCATGTAAGAATCCAACTATAATATCACAACGCTGTTGCTGCCTCCAAAATCGTTTGGAACCTCTTGATCAGCTTCTGGCTCATTAGCCCATGCATTGTTGTCGATTCTGTATTTGAATTGATGGGCAGAGTTTTTGGGCAGATTGACTTCAGCAGAAAAACTTCCATCTTTCTTCTTGCTCATGATGATGGAATTTTGCCAATCGCTGTTTAATCCTAATATTTCTACAGTTTCTGCCAACTCAGGCTTGAAACTGAACTTCACTTTACAATAATCTTTCGTTTTGTAATATGTCTTTTGCAGCATGATGCATCTATTTAGTAATCATTTATACTTGTGAGGCAGAAAGGTAACCCAGGATTCAATTATATGGGAAAGATCGTAGGTAAAATGATTGATCAAATTGCGAAATATCATCAATTCAAACCAAAACATGACCGGATTGTTAATTTTCTATCGTGTTGTAGTCAATTGTAAGGATAAAATAAAATAGAATTTGAAATCTATCCATAATTTCAAGATATGCAAAACATGAAATCACTGCTTCTCTGTTTACTCCTTAGCTCTCATTTCTTATTTTCTAGGGGCCAGGATGACCTCTTAAAGGATGTACTTCAGCAACAAGACTCTGCAGTAGAACTACTTCCTAAAAAAATGTTGATTACACAACGTATTTTTTGGGGTGAAAAGGGACTGATGAGACCCATTTCGCCGCTTACCAATGTAAACAGAGAAAAAGAATTGAAACTCAGAAGAGGCATGCTCGTGGCACATCAAGTATTGGGTTTTGTAACCTTGGGGGGAATGACAGCACAAGGTATTGTAGGTGCCCGGTTATACAATAAATACTCAGACCCGTTAAAAGATGCACATGAAAACCTCGCAATAGCAGTCAATGCAACATATTCAGCAGGTGCCTTCATGTCATTTTTCACTCCCCCACCCCTGATCAATAGAGATAAAAAACTTTCTGCCATTCGAATTCACAAATGGCTTTCGCTCGTACATATGTCAGGAATGATCGCAACGAATGTGTTAGGAAATAAAATTGAAGAAAATCCAAAATTAAAACCCATTCACCGTGCAGCCGCATTCACCACATTTGCAAGTTTCGCAGCTGCTGTAATTACAATTAAATTCTAATTCATGAGGATCGTTTTATTTCTTCTCTTATTTCCTATTCTCTCAAGTGCGCAGACAAAAAAAAATATCGATAAAAATAAATCGGTAATTACTTACGCAATGAATCACATGCTGCACAGTTGGGAAGGAACATCAAAAGAATTAAATGGAGTTGTACAATTGAACCAAACAAGTGAAATTGAAAAAGTCGCTATCGTTTCAAAAGTTTCTGCTTTTGATTCCAAAAGCTCAAACCGAGATGCGCATATGTTAGAAGTTACACAAGCTCTTAAATTTCCCAATATCAGCTTTTACAGTACTTCTATTTCACAGGGCAAGGATGGAATACTGGATGTAAAAGGAGTTCTTCAATTTCACGGTGTAAACAAAGAAATCAGCTTCAAAGCAAAGGCCGAAAATCAAAAAGGAACAGAACGCGTAAGTGGTAATTTTATTTTTCTACTGGAAGACTTTAAAATCGAAAGACCTTCGTTTATGCTAAAACAGGTAGATAATGAAGTAAAAGTCAAGTTCGATATTTTCTATTGATCGTTTTCTTACATTTAGGTCATGAACAAAAGGACCTTCCTGAAATCAGCTGCTATTACAGCAACTGCATCTGCATTGAGCTTTGATGCCCTAGCCAAACTGTTTGACTCCAAATCAACACTATCTCCTGAAGCGCTGGCAAGTGATGATGCGTTCTGGTCGACCATCCGAAAGCAATACCTGTTAAAACCAGATTACATCAATTTGGAAAATGGGTACTACAATTTCATCCCACAGCCTATACTGGAAAAATACATTGATCATATTCGCGAAGTCAATTACCAAGGTTCCTGGTACATGAGGAATATGGCTGTAGACAACAAAAAAAAGGTAGTAGAAAAATTGGCTCAATTGTTAAGCTGCTCCGCGGATGAAGTTGCAATCACGCGAAATACAACAGAATCCTTAGATATCGTGATAGCTGGAAAGCAGTGGGAGGCCGGAGACGAAACCATCATGGCAGAGCAAGACTACGGTTCCATCATTGAGGTGATGAAACATGTAGGCGACCGATATGGCGTTATCAATAAAATGATTTCCGTACCCAATCATCCAAAATCGGACGAGGAAATTGTTTCGTTATACGAACAAGCAATTACGCCCAAAACCAAATTGATTTTGGTTTCGCATATGATCAATATTACCGGACAAATTTTGCCCATCCGAAAAATATGCGACATGGCGCACAGCAAAGGCGTAGAAGTGTGTGTGGATGGTGCTCATGCCGTTGCACATATTAAATTCAACCTTTCCGATCTGAACTGCGATTACTACGGTAGTTCTTTACACAAATGGCTGAGTGCCCCGTTGGGAGCTGGACTCCTCTATGTGAAAAAAGAAAAAATGCCTTCGGTTTGGCCGTTGATCGTAGGATGGGAAAAAGACCCCTATAAAATTCTTCGCATCAGTCATACCGGAACACATCCTACACATACCGATCTTACTATTTCTGATTCCATTGATTACTATAACATGATTGGTGCAGAACGAAAAGAAGCCCGACTGCGTTATATCCAAAATTATTGGACATCCCGTGTAAGAAATCATCCAAAAATAATTCTAAATACACCAGAAGATCCGGCACGCTCATGTGGCATTGCCAATGTTGGAATTGAGGGCATTAAACCCACTGATCTTGCTAAACGTCTTTTAAATGAACATCGCATTTTTACAGTGGCAATCGACTCTGCCAATGTGTATGGATGTAGAATAACTCCCAATGTTTACACCAGCATAGAGGAATTAGATCAATTTGTTGCTGCCCTTAAAAAATTAGCCGCCTAAGTGGGAAGTACAAAAGAAATTATCGCCGATCTTAAAAAACTTGCTAATAAAGAAAAAGCTGAATTTCTACCTCGGTTTTTTAAAACAGGAAAAGGAGAATACGGCTATGGAGATCGTTTTCATGGTATCGTAGTTTCGGATCAAAGAACCATTGCGAAAAAATATTACGCCAGGACCAGCAAAGAAACCATTCAAGAATTACTTCATTCCAACTATCACGAAGAACGATTGACTGCAGTTTTTATTCTCTCCTACAAGTTTAACGATGCATCGAAAAATGGAAAGGAACAAGAATGGGTGAAGTTCTATTTAAACAATGCAAGGCGGATTAATAATTGGGACTTGGTTGATTCATCCGCACACATCATTCTGGGAAAATGGTTAGAAGATAAAGACAGAAAAATACTATACAAGCTGGCTTCGTCTGATTCGCTCTGGGAAAATCGAATTGCCGTTGTTG
>JAULVY010000185.1:0-10991 GCA_032110825.1 Chitinophagaceae bacterium
CCGAATGGCCCCATCTATGGTTTGAGCAACGTCTTAATCAAGTATGTGGTGAGGTTGATCAATTGATGGATCAGTTTAAGCTCAGTGAAGCTTTAAAAACATTGTATAGTTTGATCTGGGATGACTATTGCAGTTGGTATTTGGAATGGATCAAACCTGGTTTTGAAAAACCCATGGATACTGCTCATTTGGAAAAAGCTGTTGAGTTTTTTGAGATCCTAATGGAAAGACTCCATCCGTTTATGCCATTTGTAACCGAAGATATCTATCATCGTTTGCGTAGCAATCAACCTTCTGATCTTTGTGTTAAGCAACAAGATAAAAAATTTGGTTCTGGTAGCTACGATAAAACCATTTTGGATGAAGCTGAATTGTTGAAATCTGCAATCACGCAGGTTCGAGATGCGCGTTTAAAAGCTAAGCTTAAGAATAAAGATGTAATTCAAGTATTCTGCAGTACCAAAAATGAATCTGTTTGGACAAGCATCAAAGAAATGCTTGCCAAGCAAGTAAATGCTGAATCTTTTGAGTTTACGATGAATCCAATTGGTGATTCTATACAGGTGGTAATGGGAGGCGATAGGCTATACATCAAATCTGCTCAAACATTGGATACTTCAGCGCAGATCGAAGAGTTAAAAAAAGATTTAGAATATTTTATAAAATTTCTGGCGAGCGTAGAACAAAAACTTTCCAACGAAAAATTTGTAAACAATGCGAAACCTGAGGTCGTTGCATTGGAACAAAAAAAGCAGGCTGATGCGTTAGAAAAAATCCGAACACTGGAAGAAAGTTTAAAAAATCTATAATCATGTTTAGTCGTTTTTTGTTTGTCTGTATGCTTGTTTTGTTTGCGCAAAAAGCATATGTACAAACAGGAAAAGTTTCAACAGGAGGTCTATCAACTGAAGCTCCCATTTATTTTTCTCAATGGGGACCATTAAAGTCGGGAAGCCATACTGCCGTTCAAGTAGGAGCCATTGCTCCTGCAGCTATTGTTGTGAAAGACCAGATGGGAACACTGTATTCAGTAGTATCTTTCCGAATCAATTATAAATTTAAAAGCACCTATAAAGATGGAGAGACAGAAGAGATGAAGTCGATTTGGGATTTGCGTGTAAGTGATTTCAATCAAACAGCACAACTCTCCAAGCCATGGGTAGAAAGTATTAAGGATAATATCAAAGCTGGGGATACAATTTTGATAAATAAAATCATATTTAAGAATACATCTGGTAAAACTAAACTTGCTCCGGATCTTAAAATTGCAGTTCGGTAGGGTGGATTTATTTTTTTCAGGCTATTGGAGTTGATCGCTTTTTAACGAATTACCCAATCGATGATTTGATTTGCGAATTCTTCTCGGTAAGGTGTAGAAATGCGAATATAATTGTCTGTATAGCCTTCGATTAATCCATTCCGATTTTCATTTTCAAAAAGAACAGGTCTTTTTTTGTTGAGTTGTGATGCTTTGAAATACTGAGATTTCTGAAAGGATAGGTTTCGAAGGATTTTATTTCGTTCGTTTCGGATCCGAACGGGTACTGATTCTTTGATTTCTAACGCTTTGGTATTGGATCTTTCGGAATACGTAAATACGTGTAAATAGGAAATATCCAATTCATGTAAAAATTCAAACGTCTGATTGAAGTCGTCTTCACTTTCAGAGGGAAATCCAACGATAACATCTACGCCTATGGAACAGTCTGGCATCAATGATTTTATCAATGAAACTTTTTCTTCATATAGTTCTCTTTTGTATCTCCTTCTCATCAATCCTAAAATCTGATTGCTTCCGCTCTGAAGAGGAATGTGAAAATGAGGCATGAACGAATTGCTCTTGCTTACCCATTCAATGAGTTCATTGCTTAATAAGTTCGGCTCAATAGAGGATATTCTGTACCTATTTATTTCGTCAAGGTCATCGAGTGCCTTACAGAGCTCCAAGAAACTACTTCTTCTTTCACCTCCAACAAGTCCAAAATCACCCAAGTTAACTCCCGTGACCACAATTTCTTTTACCCCTTGATCTGCAATTGTTTTTGCTTGCTCAACCACTGATTCAATCGAACTGCTTCTGCTTTTGCCTCGGGCTAATGGGATGGTGCAAAACGAACAACTGTAATCGCATCCATCTTGAACTTTTAAAAAGGTGCGTGTTCTGTCTGTTAATGAATAGGAAATATTGAAATTCTCTACACTTTCAATATCGCAGCTGCAAATTTTGGTCGAATCGCCTTTAGTGAAATTTCGAATATGTTCTGAGATATTGAATTTTTCAGCAGCTCCCAATACAAGATCGACCCCTGGAATCTCTGCAATTTCTTTTGGCTTTAGTTGGGCATAGCATCCAGTGATCACTACAATTGCCTCTTCGTTTTGTTTTTGAATGCGCCTAACCAATTGTTTACATTCTTTGTCTGCATTTTCTGTTACAGAACAGGTGTTGATTACATAGATATCTGCTTTTTCTTCAAATTCTCTTCTTAGAAACCCATCTTTTTCCAGTGTTCTGGCAAGGGTAGATGTTTCCGAAAAATTGAGTTTGCATCCCAGTGTATGAAGCGCTATCGTTTTTCCTGAATTCACAATGCAAAGATAAATCGATTTACTCAATAAGGTGTTTCTACAAGTATACCTTTGAAAATCAACGTATCTTTGAAAACATGTCTTTTTTCTTAGTTTTTAAACGTTTTTTGCAGTTTATCTATAGCCTGTATGCATTTATTTTATTTGCAGTATTGATTGTTTTCGTCTTATTTCCTTGTTTGTTTTTGTGTTTGCCTTTTGGTCGAATTCAAGGTGGAAATTATATGTATGATCTCTACCGTTTTTTTGGGAATCTGTGGCTTAGGCTAATCGGAATTCATCATACCATAATTTATGAGTCAAAACCGGTAAAAGATGAGCAGTATATTTTTATTGCAAATCATATTTCATATTTGGATGCTGTTGTCATCATTTCTTCTGTACTGCATGATTTTAGACCCATTGGGAAACACGAGCTTTTACGAATTCCGATATTCGGTTTTTTATATCGATTTTGTGTGATTACGGTAAATCGATCCAACCCAGAGGATAGGACAAGAAGTTTAAACGATTTGAGAAAAATTTTATCAAGGGGTATTTCCGCTGTTATTTTTCCGGAAGGAACGTTCAATATGATTGCTACTCCTTTGAAGGAAATGTATGACGGTGCATTTCGGTTGTCTATTGAAATGGGTAAAAAAATCCAGCCGATTTTACTGTTGGATACATATGACCGATTG
Organism: Chitinophagaceae bacterium; assembly: GCA_032110825.1. Taxonomy (GTDB): domain Bacteria; phylum Bacteroidota; class Bacteroidia; order Chitinophagales; family Chitinophagaceae; genus Pollutibacter. Next base: position 3,270 of record JAULVY010000185.1, read on the forward strand.
CATTACGAAAGTATATTTAGACTTACTCCAGGAATTTCTCGCGCCATCTATCTTGATCCCATTGATCCACTGGAATTGGGAATTACCGATCCTAAGATCTTAAAAGAAAAGGTTTCGGATATCATGGCAAAGAAATTAATTGACTATACGGCTTCCTGGATCAATACGAAATATTTGAATCAAACATGAACCTGTGCTTTTTGCAGAAGTTATCATACCACTAGCCATTCCCAAAACATATACGTATGCGATTCCACCATCTATGGAATCAATACTACTACCCGGTATGAGGGTAGAAGTTGCATTTGGACAAAAAAAACGATATGCAGGTATCGTAAAATCAGTTTCAGATACAGCACCTACCCAATTTACTCCTAAAAATATCATTCAGATTTTAGACAGTTCCCCCGTCGTTTTTCAACAGCAACTTCAATTGTGGAACTGGATCTCTACCTATTACATGTGCAGCGAAGGGGAAGTTATGGCGGCTGCTTTACCAGCTCAACTTAAACTTAGCAGTGAAACAATCTTGGTATATAACGATGAATACGGTGATGATTTTAGCGATCTGGATGATCAGGAATATTTGGTTGCTGAGGGCTTGTTGCTAAAAAAGGAGTTAAAGCTAGATGAGGTCCAAGGTATATTGGACATTTCAAGGGTATATCCTGTGGTAAAGCGACTGCTTGATAAGCGTCTTTGTTTTGCTTCAGAATCTATAAAAGAAAAGTACATTCCTAAAAAAGAGAAACGAATTTTCCTACATGCCAAATTTCAAAGCGAAGAAAACCTGGCTGCTTTATTAAACGATTGGAATAACCGCGCGCCAAAGCAATTGGACCTCTTATTAGCGTTCTTGCATCTATCCAAAACCAAAGGTGAAGTAAGTCAGTCTGATTTGTTGCAAAAATCTGGGGCTTCTGCTGCCCAATTGAAGGCACTGATTGACAAAGAGATACTGCAAACTAGAACTCAACACATGGATAGAATTCATTTTGCTGAGAAGCAAGTAAAAATAGATTTTGAACTTTCTCCTTATCAACAAGATGCATTCCAACAATTAAAATCTGTTTTTCTTGATAAAGAAGTTTGTTTGCTTCACGGTGTAACATCCAGCGGAAAGACACTCTTGTATATCAAAATGATTGAAGAGCAGATTGCATCGGGCAATCAAGTATTATACTTGCTTCCAGAAATTGCACTCACCGCTCAAATCATCCGCAGATTAGAAAAGCATTTTGGTGGCTACATCGCTATCTATCACTCAAAATTTAACCCGAATGAACGTGTAGAATTGTGGAATAAAGTCCGAACGGGCGAGATTCGTGTAGTTTTAGGAGCACGTTCTTCAATTTTTCTTCCATTCAGTCGACTCTCCTTAATCATAGTAGATGAAGAACACGATTCTTCCTTCAAGCAATACGATCCAGCTCCTCGTTACTCTGCAAAAGATGCTGCCTTGTATTATGCTAGATTATTTCAAGCAAAAGTGATTCTTGGTAGCGCTACTCCAAGCTTGGAATCCTATGCACAAGCCCAAATGGGTAAGTACGGATTGGTTCAATTGTTTGAACGATATGGAAATATTGAAATGCCTGAAATTTTAACTGCTAATGTGCGTGAAGTTGTTGATGGGAAGAGTGTATTGCACATGATTACGCCAGCATTGAAATTAGCCATTGAAGAAACTCTTTCAGCCAAAAAGCAGGTTATACTCTTTCAAAATCGAAGAGGCTATACACCCTATAAAATTTGTGGAACATGTGGGCATATTCCTCATTGCGATCATTGCGATGTAACCTTAACGTATCATAAACTAACCCATAAGCTTCAATGCCATTATTGTGGAAAAACGTATTCTGTTCTTCCCGTTTGTGATGCATGTGGCAGTACAAATTGGGTAGAGCGTAAATTTGGTACAGAAAAAGTAGAGGAAGAATTGCAGCTGCTTTTTCCCAATCATTCCATAGCGCGGATGGATGTGGATACCATAAGGGGTAAAAATGCACACGATGAAATGATTCGAAATTTAGAAGCTCAACGTATCGACATACTTGTGGGTACACAGATGGTGGTAAAAGGGCTGGACTTTGAGCACGTTGCTTTAGTAGGTATCTTGGATGCAGACGGTTTGTTGGGGTTTACTGATTTCAGGGTAAATGAACGTGCATTTCAATTAATGGAACAGGTAAGTGGAAGAGCAGGTAGGAAAGGAGATAGGGGCAAGGTTATTATTCAAACCACAAATCCAAATAATCCCATCATTCAATTGGTGATTAGCCATGATTATGCTGCTTTGTTTGAACAGGAAATGAATTCAAGAAAAATATTTAATTACCCTCCATTCTCTAGAATAATTCAACTTTATTTTAAACATGGAGATAAGCAGAGAGCCAATGCAGCTGCTGAGTTTATTGCTTCCCGGCTTAAGCCCGTTCTTGTAGATAACTTAATTGGTCCAGCAGAACCGGTTGTTAATCGGGTGAAGAATAAATACATCTATGAATTGATGCTCAAATTACCTCGAGATGGATCTGGAAATTCTCGGATCAGAAACTACATACAACAAGCACTCATTTTGATGCAAAACGATGGGTATTTTAAATCCGTTCATGTGCAAGTAGACGTAGACCCACTCTGATCCTGTAGCTACTTGAAAATAACAGTCCCGATTTCCTTCATCAACTCCATTTCTACCTCCTTGAGGTGCTTATGCGTTTGAAGTAAAATCAGTAAATCCTCTTCACCATTTTCGCGTTCCAAGTCGCGTTGATTTTCGAAAATTAATTTTTTAACTTTTTTCAATTTGAGGTAAGTTAAACACGATGTGATTTCTTCTTTGTATCTCTGGTTTCGTGTGGAAATTTCTCCTTTGTAATATTTGGTCCAGTTCGGACTGATTTCATGTTTTTCTGTGAAAAGAGATACAGCAAGTTGACTGATTATTTCATCTTGATGGTATAAAAAACTTTTTTCTGTTGGCAACTCACCCTGCTGAATCATGTTTTTATACGTTCTAATCAGGAGTAGCATATTTTGAGATTCGAAAAGATCCTCTAGGCCATCTTGCTCTAACTCCTTTAATACATAATGAGCAACAGAAATATTTTCATCCCAAATTCGGGCTCCAAATTCCAACAAGGCTTTTGCAACGGCTTGTTCGTTTACTTCATCTTTAAAAAAAAGATCGAGTCCGAGATCTTCTTGTGGATCTTTCTTGGCTTCAGCGAGAGATTGATTGATTTCTCGTTCAATCTTTTTATCCTCTTTGGCTATTCGATCCCGTGAGATTTTATTGACAAGTATGGTCAGACCCTGCTCGTCAATTTTCATAAGCGCAGCACAACGTTTGATGTAATCTTGCTGACGAGTAAAATCTTCTGCTCTACTGAATTTGGAAATAGACTCTGCTATTTGATTCACCAATTCTGCTTTTTTGGAGCTATCTTGTTCGCTGTCTTTGAGCGCAACTTCTACCTGGAACAGTATAAAATCTTTCTTATTTTTCTTTACAAATTCTCTAAAGTTCTCTGTACCAACTTTTTTTACATAGCTATCGGGATCTTCTTTATCCGGTATTAAAACCAGACTAACATTCAAGCCCTCTTCAATAGCCAAATCCAATCCTCGCAATGCGGCTTTTATACCTGCTGCATCACCATCGTACACAATGGTGAGGTTGTTTGTGTATTTTTTAATCAGGCGCAGTTGATCAATGGTCAGCGATGTTCCGCCAGATGCTACTGCATTTTCGATAGATGCCTGATGCATTGCAGTTACATCCGTATATCCTTCTACCAGAAGACATTCATCCAGTTTATCGATACTTTGCTTTGCAAAATAAATACCGTAAAGAATTTTACTTTTTACGTAAACCTCATTTTCTGGTGTGTTGATGTATTTCGGTCCACGGTCAGTTGATCCAATCACCCGAGCTCCAAAACCAACAATTTTTCCTGTTGGATTGTGGATAGGAAAAATAATTCTGCCTCGGTAATTGTCTACCCATTCGCCATCTCGTTCAACAACAAGCCCACTTTTTTTTAATACTTCATCGCTGAATTGATTTTTCTTTGCCTCTTTGGCAAACGCATCACGTTGATTGGGGGAGTACCCCAGTTTAAATTTTTCGATAAGGGGGTTATCAAAACCTCTTTCCATCAGATAGCTTAATGCTATCGTTTTTCCCTCTTCGGTATCATTCAGTTGCGAAAAAAAATAGTTGGCAGCAAACTGATTTAAAATGTATAGGCTGTCGGCAAGTTTTTGTTGTTCGACGTATTCGGGAGATGTTTCTGTTTCTTCAATTTCAACCTGATACCGATTGGCCAACCACCTTAATGCTTCGGGATAGGTGAGTTTTTCATGCTCCATTACAAAGCCAATGGTATTTCCACTTTTACCACATCCAAAGCATTTATAAATTTCCTTTGAAGGGGATACCGTAAACGAAGGCGTTTTTTCGTGGTGAAAAGGGCAGTTGCCAATATAATTAGAACCTCTTCGTTTTAGTTTTACAAAACTGCCAACAACATCAATGATGTCGATACGGCTTTGAATTTCCTGTATGGTCTGCTGAGAGATCAATGTTCACCTTTTACACTTGAACCGGTGAAATTAGTAGAAAAACACCTCATCTACAAACACCCAGCCCTTTTCCCCCTTGCCGTTATGCCATTTGGGAAGCTTGGTTATATTCTGGGCTTCAATCTCGATATAGGCATAATTTCCTGGAACCAAAGGAATGACGTAAGGTAAAACCGAATTGCCTCTATACGCCGTTGGCATTTCAGGGGTTAAGGTTCCAATCGTTTTCATGTTTTTGGCATTAGATCCCCCTCGAATTGTAATCTGAGTAGGAGGGAAAACATAGGCACCTGTATTATCCGCCATGCTCATTACGATTTGTTTCAACATGGGGTTGTTTGAAAAATGAAAGCCAGCTTTCATGCTCTTTTCCCGAAATCCCAGCCAGTTCATACCGAGGTTATCTACGAATCCTTTTGTTAAATCGATCAAGGCCTTAGCGCCAGCTTTTTTGTACCGATTGTCAGGCTCATTGAGTAAAACAGCAGAATCGACTGAAAATCCTTTTTGGAAAAATGTATAATCGGATAGGTTGCTGCTTAACCATCCATTATTAGTTGCAACCGAAATGATTCGAATCAACCCATTTGCAGGAATAGGTTTTGTGTAAACTGAACCTTGAAGGGTATCTGGTGATGTTCCATCTAAACTGTATCGGATAGTAACGCCGGGTAAGGGATGTTTCAATGAAATGGATTCTCCAGGCTCTAAAATGGTCTTCTCCCGATTGATTGGATAGGGCGGTGTGAGTTTAAGAATCTCAGATGGATTGGGGATATATCCTTTGTCCCATTGTATGGAACTGTATTTTTTTTGTAATTCAACAATATCGGTTTCTGAAACCTGGGTATTCCAAATGAATACTTTTTTTAGCGATTTCGTATTGGCTAATTGCTCCAATGCTTTTTTATCAATAGCAGTTCCTGTTAATGATACTTGTTCTAAAAATTTCAGTTTTGCCAATGCTGAAAAATTTGTTCCCGTTACCAAGGTGCCATTCAAGTTGATGCGTTCTAGATGCTCAAATTCTGCCAATATCGGCAAGATCTTATCATCTACCGGCATCGTAGAAAGATTAATTTCTACAACCTGTTTGTTGATCTTAGCGCATTCTTTTAGTAATTCAATATTGAATTTCTCCTTGAGGTAGAATTTAATACTTAAGGCAGGAGAGTTAAATGCTAAAGGGATTACTCTTCTAAACGGAGTATTCAATGATGCAATATCATCCGCTGATGCTGATTTAAAGGAGTATATTTTTTCTTCTTTTTTTGTGGGTATGCGTGCATGAAGCTGATCAATGATTAATTTAAGCGTGTCTTCATTGGATAGTGATAAAAAAGTCTTTTTAACATCAGCGCCCTGTTGAACCCAACTTGAAAAAAGAGCAATTTCATCCGATAATAATTGAGACTTGCCTTTTGGGGGCATGTGTTTTTTATCATCCAATTCAAGTAAAAGGCGCTGAATAAATTCGCTTTTCGAGGGATCTCCTGCTGTCCAAATTGCTCCATGCTTTCCTCCTTTCAGCGTTTGTTCCACTGAGCTAAAATTCAATCCTCCTTTTTTCTTTTGGTCGTTATGGCAACTGACACATTTTGCATTTAAAATGGGTTGTATTCCTGCTTCGTATACTGTTGTTTGTTTATCAATTACTGGAATAAGATTTTTTATCTCTTCTTTGGAGTTGAAGCTTAGAAAGTCTTCACCATGTGTTAGTGTACCTCCATAATGGCTTCCAAAAATCAAGAGGGCAATGGAAGAAGCTATACTTAGGTTCCAATACTTTTGTTTGAATTCCAAAAGTGGATAAATATATACAAGCGCATGAGAGAACAAAGCTATCCCTACACCGCTCCATTTGTGATTGAATAATGTATCCTGATCGTATTCGTTATTACTCGATAAAAATAATCCACCCAATGCAGTTGTGGTTGCTAATAGTGCATTGTAGAGTAAAACAGTTTTAAATGCTGCTTTAACTGGAGCGTTATTAATTTTATGAATCCAAATTGATAACGGAAGTAATATGATACCTAGGGTGATGGGTAGATGCAGCAGTAGGGGATGAAACTTGCCGGCATAACTAAAAGCAGATGGCAGTGCTTGTGGATCTAAGAGGGAAAAGAGGATTAAGAAAACTTGAAGTACCACAATACCATAGGAAAGAGTCGTTTGATGACGGGTCATGTTGGGTAGAGGTTTTAGGCCATGATTCCTTTTACCAATTCACCGGCAACATCCGTTAGCCTATATCTTCTTCCGAGATGACGGTAGGTAAGTTGTTCGTGGTTGATGCCCATTAAGTGCAATACGGTAGCATGAAAATCATTAACGCTTACGGGATCTTTTGCAATATTGTATCCAAATTCATCAGTCTCGCCATAAACCGTTCCAGGTTTAATTCCACCTCCTGCCATCCATATGCTGAAACATTTTGGATGATGATCTCTCCCATAATTGACGGCATCGATTTTACCCTGACAATAATTCGTTCTTCCAAATTCACCTCCCCATATAACCAGTGTTTCGTCGAGCAAGCCTCTTTGCTTAAGATCTTTGATTAATCCAGCTGATGCACGATCTACATCTTCTGCCTGCATGATCATATCGTTCTTAAGATTTCCATGTGTATCCCAGCCCTGATGATAAAGCTGAACAAATCGCACACCGGATTCTGATAATTTTCTGGCCAATAAACAATTGGCAGCATAGGTACCAGGAACAAGACAGTCGGGTCCGTATAATTTAATAGTAGAATCTGATTCTTTGCTGAGGTCTGTTAATTCCGGTACAGCCGTTTGCATGCGGTAAGACATTTCATACTGCTGAATTCTAGCTTGAATTTCAGGATCTCCATATTGGTCAAAGGCTTCTGAGTTGAATTGAACCAATTGATCCAACATGTTTCTTCTGCTCTGGCGATCTTGTCCCTCAGGATTGTTTAGGTAAAGCACCGGATCTTCTCCGCTGCTGAATACAACCCCTTGGTGCTGACTATCTAAAAACCCGTTGGTCCATAATTTGGAGTAAACACCCTGACCATTTCCTCTTCCTCTTGAAAGCAGTACACAGTATGAAGGGAGATTGGAGTTTTCACTCCCCAGTCCATAGCTCATCCAGGCACCCATACTG
>JAULVY010000186.1:0-4052 GCA_032110825.1 Chitinophagaceae bacterium
GGGAATAGCGAAAAGGGAAAAGGGAATAGGGAATAGGGAATAGGGAAGAGGGAATAGCGAAAAGGGAATAGGAACTAGAGTTTAAGCTTGTACGTAAGTACAAAAAATATTCAGATGCAAAAAAATTGATGAAAGGAAAAATAGTTCTAATCAATATTAATAATAGCGCCTTCCCCCCTATTCCCTATTCCCTCTTCCCTATTCCCTATTCCCTATTCCCTACACATGCCGGCTCCTGCTGACTTAGGCAATGAAAACTCCCCAAGCCCCAAATGATATCTGTAGAATCAATACCTACAATTTCTCTTTCGGGGAAGCTGGCTTGAATGATTTGTAGAACTTTATCATCTTTTGGAGAACGATAGGTAGGTACAATAACTTGCTTGTTGGCGATGTAAAAATTAGCATAGGATGCAGGCAGCATCTGATCTTCCCAAATCACCGGATCGGGCATGGGGATTTCAATGATGTTTAATTGCTTTCCATTCAGCAACCGCATGGATTTTAGTTGCTTCAAATTGTGTTGGAGCAATGCATAGTTGTCATCGTTCTTGTTCTCCTCAATCACAGTAATTACGGTATCCTCATTTACAAATCGGACTGTATCGTCGATATGCCCATCGGTATCATCTCCTACAATTCCTTCATCCACCCATAATACTTGATCTTGACCATAGTAATCCATCAAGTATTGTTCAATCTGCGCTTGATTCAAATGCGGATTTCGATTTTCATTCAAGAGGCAAGCAGTTGAAGTGATAACGGTTCCAGCTCCATTGAAATCAACAGATCCCCCTTCCATAATTATACCTGGATGAAATACCTCTAGTCCCATCGCTTTTCCAATCTTGGTTGGAATCACATCATCCAAATCAAAAGGAGGATATTTATTTCCCCAGGCATTGTAATTCCAGTCGACAATAGCCTTTTTGGTTGAATCCGTTTTATGCAATAAAAAAGCGGGACCATGATCCCTGCACCAAGCATCGTTTGTGGGATGTATATAAAAATGAATTTGACTTAAATCAGCTCCAACCTCTTGCAGCATTTTTGTAGCTCTCTGCTGCATGGCTTCATCGCAAACATTGATGTTCACACGTTCGTATCTGGACAATGTTTTTATAAATGCCGTATAAGAAGGAAAAATAGTTTCAATCTTTCCAGGCCACGACGCTTCCTTATGCGGCCAGCTTAACCAAGTGGATGCATGGGGAGCGAATTCGGAGGGGAAATAAAAACCAAGTGACTTAGGGGAGAGCATTTTTGAAGTTTTGGGTTGTGGGTTGCGGGTTGCGGGTTGTGAGTTGTGGGTTGTGAGTTGTGGGTTGCGGGTTGCGGGTTATGAGTTCGGCTGTTCACTTGTTCCCTGTCCCTCGTCCCTTGTCCCTTGTCACTTGAGAACTAATCAATAAACCTCTTCACAATCTCCCCATAACTATCAATGCGTCTGTCACGCATGAAAGGCCAATGGGTTCTGTATGAATCGGTTTTGGATAAATCAATTTCTGTGACAATCACTTCTTCTTTATCATGTGATGCTTTACTCAACAGGGTGCCAAATGGATTGGAGACAAATGATCCACCCCAGAATTTCATGGCGCCGTTTTGTTCGAAGCCTACCCTGTTTACACTCACTACATGCACACCGTTGGCAACAGCATGACTACGTTGAATGGTTTGCCATGCATTGTATTGCTCGGTATTGGTTGCTTCATCCTGACTCGTTGCCCAACCAATGGCAGTAGGATAAAATAAAATTTCGGCTCCCATCAATGCTGTTAATCGTGCAGCTTCTGGATACCACTGATCCCAGCAAATCAATACACCAATATTGGCAAACTTGGTTTTAAAAACTTTATACCCTAAATCACCTGGAGTGAAATAAAACTTTTCGAAATACGCCGGATCATCAGGAATATGCATCTTACGGTACTTACCTAAATAACTTCCATCAGCATCCAAAACCGCCGTTGTATTGTGATAAATACCCTGAGCTCTTTTTTCAAATAGAGAGGCAATGATTACAACACCCAATTCTTTTGCAACTGCTGAAAGCTGATCGGTAGTGGGACCAGGTATAGGCTCAGCTAATTTGAAGTTTTCATAATCTTCTACGTCACAGAAATACAACGAAGTAAATAACTCTTGTAAGCAAACAATCTGTGCGCCTTTGGCTGCAGCATCACGAACACCCTGAATGGCTTTATCAAGATTCTGCTTTACATCTGCAGTGCAGCTCATTTGTACGAGGCCGATGTTGAGTTTGGACATTTACTTTATGTGTTTTAAGTTTTAGGTTTTAAGTTGTGGGTTGAATCACCACCCCACCTCGCTTCGCGAGGCACCCCTCCTTGGAGGAGGGGAATCATACTCTGGTTTGTGGGACGAATCACCACCCCACCTCGCTTCGCGAGGCACCCCTCCTTAGAGGAGGGGAATCATGTTGTGAGTTCCCTCGTCCCTTTTCCCTATTCACTATTCTCTCTTCCCTTGTCCCTCGTCCCTCGTCCCTTCATCACGTTTCCCTCAGAATCAAATCCTCTAAGCACTTAACCCCAATCGCCTTCTGAGAAACATATCCCTCTGCATACTTCACTCCGATTCGTTTGCCCATCAGTTTGCTTCTAGAGATCAATGCTTCTAAGAATTCAGGAGTGGAAATATAGGTTTGGGTTCCTTTGGAGGAATCTGATGCTACATGAAATTGAGTTGCATACGCCTTGATTGCTTCCATGCGCTGCTCAAATACATCTGAAATATCAATTACTAAATCGGGTTCGTAAAAACGATCCTGAATATAATGCAATACGTGCTTGGGTCTCCAACGCAGTTGTGGTTTGCCATCATCACCTATTGTTTCAATCTTGGAAAGTCCAGCATAAAAACAAGCATCCGCAATTAGTTTTCCTGCTCGTCCATGATCAGGGTGACGATCATCTAAGATATTCGCCAACACCACTTCGGGTTGGTATTTGCGTATCACACGAATTAATTTCAATTGATGCTCTTCGTCATTTTTAAAAAACCCATCTCGCATACCCAAATTCTCTCGAACCGAGAGACCCATTATTGCCGCAGCATCCGCGGCCTCCTTGGCACGGGTCTCTGCCGTGCCGCGCGTACCCAGCTCTCCGGCAGTTAAATCCACTACACCAGCTGCATTCCCCTTCTTTACCTCGTTGATGAGTGTACCTGAGCAACTCAGCTCTACATCATCGGGGTGCACACCTATGGCTAAAACGAATAGTTTCATCAAATTAATTTCAGCCGCAAAGATACTGATTAGGATGTATGTCCATACATCCGGGCTACTTCTAAAACGATACGTTCCATTTCCGCATCTTCCCCCTTGGGATTGTATGGCTGCTTAAGACTGCTGCCAAATACCCAAGCTATGGTCTGCCAGAACCGAGCCGAAAATCCACCCCTATATTCTTTTACAATCTCATAGCAATTGTTACGGGTTTCTCGGTTAATAAGCTTCATCAAAACCTTGCCCTGATAAACAGATAAATTGGTGAGGGGATCTGTGAATTCTTTTTTGAGGTCTTTCTCGCGCTGACTCAAATATTTTTTTCGCTTGTGCTCATCTTTAATATTACCCAGATTCGCGTTGACTTCGTTGATGATAGATCCAGCTTTTTTTGCATACGGATAGGTAACATAAACAGCATTTCTCAATCGCGTCCACTCCCGATGTGCTTTGCGTTGCTGCGCATCCATTCTTCCCCATACCAATACCATATCCAGCACTCTATAGGTCATGGTATCCCCTTCGTAAACAATATAGGGTACAACTAAAGTATCATTGGGACCATACCCCTGCTGTGCCGAAACAGTTCCAGCCCACATGATAAATCCTATAATGAGATACTTTCGCACTCCTCTAAATTAAACAAGTTTTTGAAAAGATGCTGTTAAGGACTAATGCAATGAAAAAACGGAGTTTCTAAACCGCGTACAGCTTGGATTTCAAGCGGTTGAACATGCTTAGCATAAAACCTGCCACCATGATGATGGTACCCAACCACAATAGATTGATCCAAGGGAAA
>JAULVY010000187.1:0-5026 GCA_032110825.1 Chitinophagaceae bacterium
AGCTTTCTCAATCATCAGGTAGTGTCCACGACGGGCAAATACATCTTTCTGTGTCATGATCAACATGATGATATTGATAATAACACCAGAAAACACGTGAAATCCATGGAATCCTGTAATACCATAAAAGTAACCACCGAATGCTACGGGGCCATTCTCTCTGATATGGAGTCCTTCAATATCGATCATCTTGATTAACTCTTCATTGGTAAGCGCTGCGTAATTGACGTGTGCAGCTCCTTCTTGACCATGCCCTCCCATATGAGCTGCTAATCGTTCTAAAATTTCACGAGGGGTGTTTTGAATAGCCGCTGTAATATCTGCAGAGGCAGCGAGATCGCCCCAAGGATTAATGCGTGTTGTTTGTCCAACAATATCCAATTGACCATTAACGAGAACAGCATGTTCCCCTGTAATGAGGTGATGCCACTCCCAAGCTTGACAACCTAAAAACGCAGCGCCACCGATAATTGTCCATACCAACCACTTAGCTACTTCTTTCTTGTTATTATTATGGCCGGCATGAACTGCTAATACCATTGTTACAGAAGAGATAATCAGAATAAATGTCATCACACTCACAAACGCAAGTGGAAGATTTGCATGGCCTGCACCCGGAAACGCGTTGAATACCACGTTAGGATCTGGCCAGAAATTCTGACTAAAACGAATGGTACCATAGGAGATCAGGAATGCTCCGAATGTAAAAGCATCACTCATGAGGAAATACCACATCATGAGTTTACCATACTCCAGGTTAAAGGGGCTTTTTCCGCCACTCCACCATTTTGTCTGCTGTACTGTTGCAGTTGTCGCCATGTTACGTAATTGATCTTAAAAATTATTTTTAGTTCTTGCCGAGCACCAAAAAGAATACTAGCAAATAGACCCATAACAGATCTACAAAATGCCAGTATGTTGCAGCAATCTCAACAGGAACTGAACTATACACTTTTACCCTTCCAAAGAAGGCCTTGGTTACCATCACCAACAAAGCAACTACTCCTCCTGCTACGTGAAGGGCATGTAATCCAAAAATTACATACAAAAACTGCCCTGCCCCGGAGCCCTTGAACGTAATCTGCTGTGCCCACAATGCCTGAAACCCCTGCCACTGCATAGCAATGAATGTAACCCCTAACAAAAGTGTTACAATCATGAGCATACGATACGTAGCTAGACTGCGATTCTTAAATGCGCGTTGCGCTGCGATTATCGTAGCACTACTTAGTAGAATCACAATTGTCGATCCCCAAAATACATTGGGTAAAGACACCGGTTTCCAACCAACCTGATTACTTTTTACAATGAATGCACTGGTAAGCCCGGCAAACATCATGATGAGGCTTCCCATGGCAATCCACAAGGTAAACTTGTGGGGGTGCATCCGTTGTGTTGTTGCGTTACTCACATTTACATTTTTCAACCATGCGGCAATGTCTTACTCAGCAAAAGCGCTAATAAGACAAGCGGCAAATACAAATAGCTTCCAAACATAACTTTTCGGGCAGCAGAAACTTCCATAGTTCTATAGAGGTTCACTGAACGAAAAATCATAAACAGGTTGGCCATAACAACCACTGCTATTCCAATCATACCGGATATGCCTTGACTAGACGACATTCCTGTATAAAAGGGTAACAGGGTCACTGGTACCAATAACAACGAATAAAGAACTGTTTGCAATGCCGTGAAGCGAGTAGGCCCCTGCTCAGAAGGAAGTAATTTAAATCCAACTGAAGAGTAATCCTTGTGCGCCACCCAGGCAATTGCCCAAAAGTGTGGAAACTGCCAAAAGAATTGAAATGCAAACAGTATCCATCCTCCCAGTGTAAACTGGTCGTCTCCGGCAACCCAACCTATCAAACAAGGTAGTGCACCCGGAACGGCACCCATCAACACAGCAATAGAATTTACTTTCTTTAGCGGTGTGTAAATGAATGCATAGAGAAATAAACTGAATGCAGCCAACCCGGCAGCCATCCAATTGAACCAATAACCCATGAGAAACACTCCTGTGACTCCAGTCAGAATAGCAAAAAGCCATCCTTGTTGCGGCGTTAATTGACCCGATGCAATAGGACGACTTGCTGTCCTTTTCATTTTTGCATCCGTGTCACGCTCTACAACTTGGTTGATCGCATTAGCGCTCCCAGTTATCAGCATCCCACTTACAAAGAGCCAACCTATCATGGTCCAATCATACTCTATGACCTTTGGTGCCAGCAGATAAGCAATTACACTACTGAACACTACCATGATACTCAGCGAAGGTTTCATCAATAATATATACAATCTCATCTTCATCAATGCCTTCGCTTTTTCAAAAAACAACTTTACAAACTTCTCCGTTGCCGATTGGCGCTGGATCAATGTTTGCTTTCTCCTGACCCCACAGGCTCGTTCTGAGGAATGAACTCACGTCCATCCTTTGCATAATCATAAGGCCAGCGATGTACTTCAGGAATATCACCTTCCCAGTTACCATGACCAGGATTGATAGGTGTGGTCCACTCCAGGGTATTTGCTCCCCATGGATTTTGTGTACGAACCTTTCTTCCTTTATAAATCGAATAGAAAAAGTTGAATACAAATAATAGTTGAACAACAAATACAACAATAGAAACGATCGTAATCATTTTATCCAAGTCGCCGAACTGATTAAAGTTTACCCAACCCCGCTTATCGAGATAACGACGTGGCACACCTGCTAATCCCTGATAGTGCATAGGCCAGAAAATCAGATATGAACCAACCATGGTCACCCAGAAATGAATATAAGCGAGTGTATTGTTTAAATAACGTCCAAACATTTTAGGAAACCAGTGATAAACACCAGCAAACATTCCGAACATTGATGCAACTCCCATTACAATGTGGAAGTGCGCAACTACGAACATGGTATCATGCAAGTGAATATCAATTGTAGAGTTTCCTAAAAAGATACCTGTCAAACCACCAGAGATAAACAAGCTTACAAATCCTATGGCAAACAAAGCCGCAGGAGTAAAGCGAATATTACCTCGCCAGATAGTTGTTAGCCAGTTGAACACCTTGATTGCAGAAGGAACAGCAATCAACAAAGTCAAAAGCACAAATACAGAACCTAAAAACGGATTCAATCCTGTTACAAACATGTGGTGTGCCCATACGAGGAATGCCAGCACAGCAATAGCAAATAAAGAGGCCAACATCGCCATGTAACCAAAAATTGGTTTACGGCTGTTAACTGATAAAATCTCTGACACCATACCCATGGCAGGTAACAAGATGATATACACTTCGGGGTGTCCCAAGAACCAGAATAAGTGCTGATAAAGAATCGCACTACCGCCTTCGTTAGGAAGCACCTCGCCATTAACCACAATATCACTTAAATAAAAGCTAGTACCCAAATTGCGATCGAACAAAAGCAAAATGGCACCAGAGAGCAATACAGGAAATGAAAGAACGCCCAATACAGCAGTAAAGAACATTGCCCAAACTGGTAAAGGAAGTCGAGTCATGCTCATTCCTTTTGTACGCATGTTCAATATTGTTGAGATATAGTTCAATCCTCCCAATAGTGATGAAACAATGAACAGCGCCATACTAATGAGCCACAGGTCAGTTCCAATTTTTTGACCATCCCCCGCTTGACGTAATGCACTTAACGGAGGATACATTGTCCAACCACCAGATGCAGGTCCGGTATGTACAAATATGGAGGCCGCCATTACAATACCAGCCAAGAAAAAGAACCAGTAGGATAGCATATTCAAAAATGGAGATGCCATATCACGTGCTCCAATCTGAAGAGGAATTAACAAGTTGGCAAATGTTCCGCTCAGTCCGGCAGTCAATACAAAGAATACAAGAATGGTGCCGTGCATAGTAACTAATCCGTAATAAAACTCAGGTTGAATCTGACCACCTTTTGCCCAATGGCCAAATACGGTTTCTAAAATTGGGAATGACGCTTCAGGGTATCCCAATTGTAGACGGAACAAAACAGAGAAGAATCCACCGATAATCGCCCAAACGATACCAGTGATCAGGAATTGCTTCCCGATTGTTTTGTGGTCCATACTGAAGATGTACTTCGAAATGAAGGACTGTTCATGGTGACCATGGTCCTCGTGGTGAGTGTGCGCATGAGTCACTACCGCTGCTTGTACTGTTGTTGTTGTCTCGCTCATTGCTCTTCGTTTTTTCGAATTCTTAATTTTTCTTTTATCGAATGATAGCACCTGTTAAAGGTGCAACACTTACGCTATCTTTTTTTGTAACCGGATCTTTGTCAGGATTAGCTACCAAATACTGAGGCTTTTTAGAAGCTAACCAAGCATCAAATTCTTCCTGTGTTTCTACAACAATCACACCACGCATACTCCAGTGGCCCTTTCCACACATTTGATCACATGAAAGTTCATAAACAAAATCAGGATTACCAGTCTTCTCTTTCATTTCTTTTGTAGTGAACGTAGGAGTAAACCACATTGTAGTCGGTGTTCCAGGAACAGCATCCATCTTCATGCGGAAATGGACTAAACCTACGTCATGAATAACATCCTTAGCCCCAATAACCAATTGTACAGGCTTTCCAACTACCAAGTGCATTTCTTGCTCTACAAATACGTCGTCTTGATTGGCAGGATCTTCCCATAACTGACCCACCGGATTGTTATTAGCTGCATCTACCTTCTTGAAATATTTTTTACCCAAAATTCCATCTGCACCTGGATAACGAAACTCCCAACCAAACTGCTTTCCAACCACCTCAACAACCATTGCATCTTTTGGAGCAGGGCCGGTGATCTTAAACCAATAGAAGATTCCAAAACCCACCAACACAGATAAAGCAATAGCTGGAATAACTGTCCAGATTAATTCAAGCGTGTTATTGTGCGGATAATAATACGCTTTGCGATTATCTGATTCCTGGTATTTATAAGCAAACCAAAAAAGGGCAATTTGTGTAATCAAAAACACAACAAAGGTGATGGCTAATGTCACATACAACATTCTATCTACTAACACGCCATGG
>JAULVY010000188.1:0-11314 GCA_032110825.1 Chitinophagaceae bacterium
TGTATCGATTTTAGGTATTACGTTAGCTTATGAAACATCAATGTAGGCATGAATCTTTTGGCATATCATGCGCAACGACTCTTCTAAGTTTCCATCTGCTGTTTTAAATGCATCGGCATCAATGGTAAGAGGAGCACCCAAAACAACAAGTGGGGCGCCGTATGCAGGGCATTGAATAGCTTGTTCCAGCGACAATCCACCAACAGCCTGAACAGGAATCGAAACAGCCTGAACAACTTCTTTCAACTGATCTAGTGGATTTGGCATGCGATGACCTCTAGCTGCGATTCCTCTGCGTTCATCGTATCCGATGTGATGAATTACATAATCACATCCTAAGTCTTCCAACCATTTTGCACCTTCAATCATATCCGGACAACCCAAATTATCTCCCATTACGCTAATTCCATAATCCTTTCCTGCCTGCACAACACATTTGATGGTTTCTTCATGAGCACGAGCCATCACAACAACATGTGTTGCTCCCGCCTTAGCCATCATTTCAGCTTCGAGATAGCCACCATCCATGGTTTTAAGATCTGCAACAATGGGAATGCTTGGAAATGCTTCTCGTAGTTTTTTTACACCATGCAACCCCTCAGCTAAAATGAGCGGGGTACCTGCTTCCAACCAATCCACTCCGGCACGCAGAGCCAGAGCCGCTGTTTCCAATGCTTCGTCGATATTCGTGAGATCCAATGAAATTTGAACTATAGGCTTCATGATGTAATCGATTCGTTGATGATCTAATTTAACGATCTTTACCAAATTCATTTTATTAATCTTTTGATGATATCAGAACCAATAAAAAGGGCATCCCGAATAGCGTTGACTATTTATTTTTTCATCATTGGATTGACCTTTGGTAGTTGGGCCAGTAGAATTCCGGATTTGAAGGAAAAATTGAATTTATCTGAAGCTGCACTAGGCACTATACTGCTAATGCTGCCTCTCGGTCAGATGACCATGATCCCGTTCAGCGGAAGAATTGCCGCTAAATATGGAAGTCGGTTTGTTCTCCGCGTTGCATTTCTAGGATACAGCGGAATGCTCATAGGCATTGGGCTGGCAAACAGTCCCTGGCAACTGGCGCTTTGCTTGTATTGTTTTGGGTTGTGTGGGAATATGGGAAATATTTCCGTGAATACGCAAGGTGTGATGTTGGAAAAAAAATACGAGCGACCCATTTTTTCCAGTTTGCATGGCATCTGGAGTTTGGGTGGTTTTAGCGGGGCACTAGTTGGACTCTTGATGATGCGTTATGGCATTGCTCCGATTTATCATTATTTCGGAATTGTACTTGCAGTATGGGGATGTAATCTCTATTTTCAAAAAGATTTATTGCCATCACCACCTCAGGAAAATACACTACCCAAATACAAATTGCAAGTACCGGATGGTATCCTTCTGAAATTGGGACTCATGTGTTTTTTCTGCATGAGTGTGGAGGGATGCATGTTTGATTGGACTGGAGTTTATTTTAAAGAGGTAATAGGGACGGAAGAAAAATTTGTTTCCTTGGGATATGCCGCATTTATGATTACCATGGCATCTGGAAGATTTTTAGGAGATCGCTTGGCCTCAACATTTGGCAGAAAACGCATGGTGGTGGCGAGTGGATTTTTTATTTTGTCGGGACTGCTTATTGTTGTTACGCTACCCTATTTAATTTCCGCTACCATTGGGTGTATGTTAACAGGTTTTGGAGTTAGCAGTATTGTGCCTTTGCTTTATGGAACTGCGGGTAAAATTGAATCATCGGTTAGCAGTATTGCCATTGCTACTGTTGCCGGTATAGGATATTTGGGATTTCTAATGGGACCTCCTTTTATAGGTTATGTAGCTGAGTTAACGGGACTGAAGATGTCTTTTGCCATTATTTCAATCTCTGGCATTTTAATCAGCCTATTGGCGCAAAAGACAGCGCTGAAGTGATGAAAATGCTTTTCCAAATCCTTTGATATCTGATTTTGCAGAAAATTTGAATATAGCTATTTTTGCAGCCCATTTAAGGCGAGGTAGCTCAGGTGGTTAGAGCGTCGGATTCATAACCCGAAGGTCTCGGGTTCAACTCCCGATCTCGCTACAAAGGTCTCATTCGAGGCCTTTTTTTATACTACGTTTAGAGTAGTCGGAATAATGACAAAAATCATAGTTGGCAACTATTTTCGTCATGCATTGATTTTCTATCAAAAAGAATCTTTGCACTCTTAGGCACTGATTAGTAGGGCCCCTAACTTTTAACCTCTAAACCCCTACACCATGACAAAAATTACTTCTTACTGTCAGACTTGTACAGTAAAAAACTGCATCATGCTGAAATCATTTACATCAGCTGAGCAAGATCAATTTAAGCCCTTCAAGCACCACTATGAATTCAAGAGAGGTGAAATGCTTTTTAAAGAGGGCGATGAAATCAATGGACTCTATTTCGTTCAGTCCGGCATTATTAAATTAGAGATGAATGCTGAAAAGCAAAGACCATTCATACTTCGGTTGATTGGAGCTGGAAGTACACTAGGTCATCGATTTCTTTCTTACACAGGCATACAGCCTTATACAGCTACTGCAGTAGAAGACTGCAGAGTTTGCTTCATCGAATTGGGATTCTTCAAAAATTTAGTTCAGAAAAACGAATTGCTTCAAGAAGAAATTAGGAAAATCTTTTTAAAAGAACTGAGAGACACAGAAGTAAAACTTCTTCAAATTGCTCAACAAACGGTGAAAGAAAAAGTAGCAGGTATTTTAGTCCATTTAGCAGATATCTATGGATATAAGCAGACAAGTATGGGCATAAAAGTTCATGTGGATCGTCAGGAAATGGCCGATCTGGCAGGAACAACAAAAGAGCAGGTATCCAGAATTTTAGCTGATTTTGAACAAGAACAGCTAATCCGTTTCAGGGCTAAGCATTTCAAATACATTGCAGTAGACAAGCTCAGGCAATTGGCTGAAAAACATGCTGAATTACTACCTGAAACTGAAGAGATTCCCGTATAAAAAGGTCGATTTGAATGGTTAAAATCCGTTGTTGCTTTGTACCTTCGCTGCCGAAAATAATTACCTATGGCAGCAAAGATTAAAGTGAACAATCCCGTTGTAGAGTTGGATGGCGATGAGATGACCCGAATCATTTGGAAATTCATCAAAGACAAGCTCATTCTACCTTATTTGGATCTTGATATCAAGTATTATGACTTGGGAGTTGAATACCGTGATCAAACCAATGATCAGGTCACCATAGACTCAGCCAATGCCATCAAACAATACGGAGTAGGAATTAAATGTGCTACCATCACCCCGGATGAGGCGCGTGTAAAAGAGTTTAACCTGAAGCAAATGTGGAAGAGCCCCAATGGAACCATTCGTAACATTTTGGATGGTACTGTTTTCCGCGAGCCGATTGTTATAAAAAATATACCCCGATTGGTTACCAACTGGGATAGTCCAATTATTGTAGGTCGACATGCATTTGGCGATCAATACCGTGCTACCGATTTCACCGTGCCGGGTAAAGGTAAACTCACCATTAAGTTTGAAGGAGAAGACGGACAGATCATTGAACACGAAGTGTATCAATTCAAGGGAGCTGGTGTTGCCATGAGCATGTACAATACGGATGAAAGCATCAAAGGATTTGCCAGAAGTTGTTTCAACATGGCCCTTCAAAAGGGATGGCCTTTGTACATGAGTACTAAGAATACCATCTTGAAAAAATACGATGGTCGATTCAAGGATATATTTGAAGAAATCTATCAGAACGAATTCAAAACAGCATATGAAGCAGCTGGTATCACATACGAACACAGATTGATCGACGATATGGTTGCTTCTGCGTTGAAGTGGAATGGAAAATTTGTATGGGCTTGTAAAAACTATGATGGAGACGTACAAAGCGATACCGTAGCTCAAGGTTTTGGTTCGTTGGGACTGATGACATCGGTATTGGTAACTCCAGATGGAAAAACCATGGAATCAGAAGCTGCACATGGCACCGTAACACGTCATTACCGCGATCATCAAAAAGGAAAACCCACCAGCACCAATCCCATTGCCTCTATTTTTGCATGGACCAGAGGATTGGCGTTTCGTGGTAAATTGGATGAAAATCAAGCCCTGATTGATTTTGCCAATGCATTGGAAGCGGTATGTATTGAAACGGTTGAAGAAGGAAAAATGACAAAAGATTTAGCCGTTTGTATCCATGGAAATAAAGTAAATCATGGAGAACATTATTTATATACAGAGGAGTTTTTGGATGCCATTGATTCAAACTTGAAGAAAAAAATGGGAATCTAAATCTTCTTGATGATTTTATTTAAAAAAGGAGCACTAGTGCTCCTTTTTTATTCGGTTCCATAACGCAAATGCAGATTCTCTATTAAATCCTGCCATTCTTCCACGCTGAACGATCAACTCATTGTCATTCGGGTGACTTAAAAAATAATGAAAGGCAAAGCGACTGGAAGGATTTTGCCATCCGTTGGTTTGTCCAAAGCGAAGATCGTTGAATACCAACGTGTCACTTCTTTTTTCCACCGTATAAAACCCTTGAGAAAACTTTTTTAATTCCATCAATTCGATATGATCGTGAACCGGCTGCAAGAGCGAATCGTTTTTATTTATTGCCTTTAGATTCATTGACAGATCTCGATCAAAAATTGATCGATACCCTACTCGGAACTGGCTGCTATCTTCAATCGCCACAAACCAAAGTAGGTTGTTTAGTAAAGTGGGGGTTGTTAAATAACGCGTAGTTGTTTTCTGTTCTGATGCAATAAATTTTTGAACGGATTTATCAATGGTATACTTATTGAATAGAGCAAAAGAAAGATAAAGTACAGACGAGAAAACGCCAATTCGCGCCCAGCGAATACGATGTGCGTGATCAGTTTTCAAAAAAAGAAGGAATACGAATGCCAATGCGGGCGCTATGGTAAAAAGAGGATCCGCAACATAAATAACATGAAATGAAATTCGCTTATCACTAAACGGCTCAAACCAACCAATACCATAATTATTCATGGCATCCAAGAGCAAATGGCAGAGAATTTCAATTAGAAAAAACCAATACCATTTCTGGGTTGAAATTTGCTCTGCCTTATGCCATCGGGAGGCAACAAGGGCTAGAAAGAACGCAATAAAAAAAGCAAAAAGAAAGGAATGTGTGATGCCGCGGTGAGCCAATAATTCTGTTGAAACGGGCATCCACATTCCTGCAATAAAATCGATATCGGGAACAGATTGAGCCAGAGCGCCCCAAAGCATGGCTTTGCGACCTGCTTTCTTATCCATGAACAATTCACCTATGCATGCACCTAAGACAATGTGGGTGACTGAATCCATGTGATAAAATTAGCTCAATTGACCGAAACTTCTCAGTTCACAATAAGTCGCCTTGTATACATCTCTCCACTTGGAAGCGTAAACATCAGTGTATAATTTCCCTTAGTAGAAAGATTAAGTTCTATTTTACTCTGAGCATCGTAAACTGCTTTTACCATTCTGCCAGATGGATCGTACACTTGAACTTTCATCTTGCTCAATCCTACATTCAATTTCACCACTCCAGTTGTAGGATTAGGAAAAATATCAATAACTGGACTCATTTCGTTCAACTGAATGGATTTGACTGCGCTATAGGAGTATTTACCATCGAAATCAATTTGACGAATACGGTAGAGATAAATTCCGGCATCGAGAGATTCTTCATCTACAAAAGAATACGAAATAGGCAAAGAGCTATTCCCGTTTTTAGAACGAGCGGAAACATAGCCTAAAGATTCCCATTTGTTTTTAAATGCACTTCGCTCTACTTGAAAACCTTGGTTATTCACCTCCATCTGGGTAGTCCAGTTCAGCACCACACTCCTCTCCTGCTTTTTAATTTGAAAGCTGCCCCACAGAACGGGTAAAGCAAACGTTTTTTCAGAAATTAGAATGTATTGGGTTTTGAAACAACTGTTTGCGCTTTCCAATACAAAGAAAAATGGGCGAAGCTTTCTATCTCCTGCAGGATTAAAATAAAACATGTCGTCTGTTATGGCTAATGTGACGTAAATGGTATTGTTTCCTTCATCGGTTTTGGTGACATTACTAGAAATTTGAGGATCTGTAAAATCCAATACACCATTGGGGCGATCTTCTACTCCTCCCTTATCGTAATACATGTAGAAATGTGGATTAGAAACGGTAACAGACATGGGCGAAGTATTAGTCAAGGTATACTTGAAATAGAGTTGGGTTGGACTTCCATTGGGAGCATAATCAAAAGAAGGGCTTGCATCTGGAATTCTGTTGTTGGTAACAATATAAAAATCTCCGGGAGCTCTGTTGTAACTATTAGCCAATTTGTAATCAACATTCCAATAATCAAAATGTGGCTCAACGGATCCTGTGTTCAAGTACCCGTTTGTTTCCATTTGTACTTTTTTCCAGGGATATTCATCCGTACATCCACCTGCAGTATAGATGAAGGCGAAAGAACTTCCTGCACCTGCGCTTTGGTGAGGAGTATTTAGGTTGGTCAATTGAACAAATGTGAAATTGACTTGAATGGAACCGACTGTTGCATCTGAATATGTGAAGGGGCTCCATGCATTTACATCATACTGTGCTTTGAGATAAGGTGTGGCTGTTCCAGAGATGCCAGTTACCAGTACATCTTTGATGCCATTCCCGTTGATTAGAAAAAGATGATTTTCACCTGAGGGATTAAGGATATTATTGGCTTCTATTGCATCGATGGAAAGCAGTGTACCGTCCCAACGTACTTTTTTTAAATAAGATAGGTTACTCCAAACATTGTCGCCATCAAATTGGGTCACAAAATAATTGGATATAGGAGAACCGGTAAGTCCCAGTATATAAAATCCGGAGTCGGTTGGGTTCTTGTATTTCACAAGGATGTTCAATCCATCTAATGAATTGGAGTAAGAGTAGAGTTCTATCCATTGTTGATTAGAACCATTGTTGGCTAGAAATACTTCATTTAGTCGCGTTTGGCTTTGTGTAATCGCAGCCAACAGTAATGAGAGGATGAGGGTTAGGATCTTGCTCATAATATTTGTTTTTATATGAGGCAAACCTATATATGCGCATCTCCCAGAACAATGATCTAGACTGGAATAATTCGAAAAAGCTATGAATAGTCACTTTAGGTATTCGGGTAAAAAACTAATAAAAAGCAAAAACCCTCCATAAGGAGGGTTTTTGAAATGAGATAGAATGGATAGATCCGACCCTTATTGAACTACAATGCGTTGAGCTGATTGTTCGCCGGTCTCGGTATTTACAATTTTCAAGGTATAGAAACCTGACTTCAAGTTGCTGATGCGTGTAGTACTTTCAGCTACATTGTTGAAATGGTTCAGTACTCTTCCCGTGTTATCGATCAGGAAGATCGAAACCTTTCCTGACAATTTAGAAGCATTTACCAAGAAGCTACCTTGATTTGGGTTGGGATAAACACTGAGATCGGTTTCAATTGAACCAGGCTTTATACTCTTGATGGGAGTCAGCATAGCTTTACCATCAAAATCAACTTGATTGAGGCGATAGTAATGCACAACTCCTGCCTTGAGATCAGCGTCATCGAAGCTGTAGTTGATTTCAGTTTGACTGTTGCCGTCTTTCGCTCTGGTTCCAACAAATCCGATAGTTTTGAAGTCGTTAGTATTGCCTACAGAACGCTGTACTTCGAAACCTTTGTTGTTTTGCTCGCTTGAGGTAGTCCAGGAATAACGGGCTTTACCATCAACAATTTTCAAAGAACTTGATTTGAATTGTGCGGGCAAAGCTGCTGGTAGCTGTAAGACTTTTTCTGTTCCGAAACAGTAATCAAGTGTAGTAACTTCACTAGCTGGAGTTTTATAACCAGTAAGAATAAATATTTTCTTTCCTGCATCTGCACCAGAAATTTTTATCTTTAATTCAACTAGCCTCTCATCAGTGCCTTTAATCCATAGCGGCTCGTTACCTGATGAACCTTGATCATAAGTAGTACCAAATAAGAATCCACGATTCGGGTCTCCTATATCGTTTGGTCCCAAATCATTACCCAAGGCATCTTTTGTATATGGATCATCGTATTGAAAAACAATTCCATTATTGCCTGATAATTTATTATATGCTCCTATATCATTGTCTGTATCTGCATCGATGTATACAGATGTAACCAGATTATTAATATCAACTAAGTTAGTAAAGTTGATAAACCGCAAAACTACACGTAAAATATAATCTGTACCAGATTTAGTTAGATAAGCAGAATTAGCTTGTATAACTGTTGCATTTTGAAGATCAATAGAATTTCCAGCATTTAAGGCCCCATCTGCTTTAATGTTTGCCCAAGATTTCAATGGAAGAAAATAGGAAACAGACCAAGAAATGGGGTTATCTAAAAACCCATCAACATACCCAGGTGACTCTTGTGGCAATTTTACCCAAACTAAATTACAGGATGGCAAATCTGACCTTCCCTGTTTTTTTAATTGATATGGATTGTTCGTACCAAGAGACTGATTAACAAAAGCATTATACCCTACTTTGAGATTTGATAAATCAAAATTCTTTGAATTAAACGTAATGATATCAAATCCAATCAGTTCTTGGAAAGTTCCGAGAAAATCCGCAACAAAATCTATAAGTTCTGGCTGGCCAGATGTGCCAGTCTTGAATAGCATTACAGCAATTTTATGATTAGGAGCATACCCATCAAATGGATCAGGATTGGATGGAGAAACAGTTGGGGTTATTGTTGTTGACCAACTTCCAGAACTATACTCATAAACAGCCCAATTATCCGATAAAATATCCGCAATGCTAGTTAAAGCGTTTGCTGGCACTGAATTAAAACGAGGTGAAGTCTTATTTTTGGCTATTACCACTGAACCTTGTGTAAATCCATTTGCAGGAGTCTCGTTTGATGATGTTCTAAACTCAGAAGAAAAGCCAAGTTTACCCACAAACATTTTTGGATTTTTAGATCCATCTCTCGTATACACAAGCAAATGATATTCTTCGCTTGCGATTGAGGAGTTAGTCTTGTAAAACATCTCCAAATACTTAGCATCCAATTGATTTGTCAATGGATTCACTTCCGTTAACCTGATTTGAGCAGTTAACAATAACACTAGAATGTTTAGTAATAGTGTTAAACTTAAAATCTTTTTCATACTAATCTTTTTTTATTCTGAAACAATAAGGAGACAGACCAAAGGAACTTTGGAAATTCAAAGGATGTGGAGGAGGATACGGTTTCTAAAAGGATGTGGAGGATTGGGCTGAATCTTGCCCTGGATATACGTAAAGATATATTACGCAATTTTTAAATGCAAACTTTTTGGAAAGAAATCTTTGGCCCGCTTTAGCACTAAACATCAAACTAAGAGTGTAAAAGGAGATCCCCCCAAGAATGGGGGGATCGGTTGTCTCAGAATGATTAAAAAAACAGTTTTTAAACCAGATTAATACTAGTTCTTATTGAACCACAACACGTTGTGCTGATTGCTCTCCAGTTTCTACATCAACAATCTTCAATGTATAGAATCCTTTTTTCAAGTTATTGAATTTGGTATTAGTAGAGGATACGTTCATGTATTGGTTGATTACGCGACCAGTATTGTCGAGCAAGAATACATTTACTTTTCCACTTGATGCACCGGTGGTAAGCGTAAAGCTACCTTGGTTAGGATTAGGATACACACTCAGGTTAGATTCTATAGAACCCGGCTTGATGCTCTTGATTGCACTGAAGGTAAACTTACCGTCGAAATCAACCTGCTTCAAACGATAGTAATGCATGGTTCCGGCTTTAACATCAGCATCTTCAAAGCTGTATCTGATGTCAGTATTACTGTTGCCATCTTTCGCCCTAGTTCCAACAAAGCTTATTGTCTTGAAGTCAGACCCAGTCCCAACTGACTTTTGAATTTCAAAGCCCTTATTATTCTGTTCAACCGAAGTTAACCATACCAATTCATTGAAATTAGACTTTGTCTTTACAGTAAAAGCTTTAAGTAATACCGGCAGAGCTGCTTGTCCAGTCAATGATTTTACTTCACTTCTGTAACAAGTTCCTGGTGTAGTTGCAATTTCAATAAAAACCAATCTGTTTTGTTCATTTGGTATTGTAATGGTCTGTGTATAAGAAGAAGCATTAGGAGTAAAAGAATATACCTGATGCAGAATATCCGTCTCTGGATCCAATACATTGTCAAGGTTTGACGTGTTATCAAGCCATATCTTAATATTGAATGACAAATTAGTAGGATTAATATTAGAGATGTGCAATGTGATATCAACGTTTTCATAAGTTGCATCGAAAGCTACCGCTGTAGGAGGGATAGAGCCACTGTTATTAAGAGGTGAAAAAGTAACATTTTGATAAACCCCTTGAGTAAATTCGTATGAAACGGCACTAAAATTGAAAGTTGGCGAGGAATAGACTGCAGCTCGTTGAGGACCACTTGGGCCAACGGGTCCATTTGTTGCTCCAGGAGTCCCTGTGTTTCCACCATCTTTTACCCAACCATAACAAGATCCGTCGTTAACGCGTTCCGCGACACCTCCAGAAATTGCAGGTCCTACATTTCGACTAGAAAGTTGATTTGCCACATCACTCCAAATTATATTCAATGTATTAGAAGCGCAGGTATTTATATTTAAAATATTCTTTGTAAACCCATTTACCAAGGCTAATGCAGAAGCAATATTATTTTTTGTTATAACAGCATCTGCTAATCCTGCAGATCTAAATAAAAAAACCGCATTTTCAACACTGCCGGGTTGCAGAATGTCAAATCCGGTAGTAGTTACTGTAGAAGTATTAAAATTCCCGGTGCCAGTTGAGTACTGATATAATGTAACATCCGCATAATTCAGAAAATCGGCTGATGTTAAGTAAAAGAAACGATTTGCTCCCGAGAATTTTACTCCATCCTTAAAATTCATGACATAAAAGTCGCCACTTGAAGATGTAGAACTCTCCTTCCAAATTACCAGCGTATAACAACTTAAAGACTGATCAGCTAATCCGCCTTCGTTATACAGCTCTATAAATTGATTACCAGACAGTGCTTTAAGCTCATTGACAATTACTTGGGAACCTAGTGCATTCTGAGCTGAAATTTCAAGGCTTTTGATACTAAACAAAACCAATAAAAGAAATAATACTTTTTTCATAATTAACTTTTATTCTGAAACATTAATAATAGACAACTGCGGCCTTAAGCAGGATGGATGGATAGGGACGGTTATTTCAGAAATTGGATAGAAAATTCAGAGTTTGAACAGCAATTCGAATCAACTGAAT
>JAULVY010000189.1:0-2945 GCA_032110825.1 Chitinophagaceae bacterium
ATCACCGCAATCACGGTATTGATGGCTATGGTATCACCGATGTTTCCGATGAGTTTTTCAATAACACCTGCTTTTTCTGCGTTTACTTCAAAAGTGGCTTTGTCGCTTTCGAATTCTGCCAACGGGGCATCCATTTCTACCCATTCACCTTCTTTCACTAGCCAATTGGCGATGGTCACTTCACTCACTGATTCGCCCGGTGCGGGCACTTTGATTTCGATAGCCATGCGGTTATTGCGTTTTGCCCAACAAAGTTAGGCAAAGGAATTGGTTTGTGAAAGGGCTGAGGATTGTGATTGTTGGTGATACTGCATTAAAAGCAGAAAGGCCCGATTAGCGGGCCTTTCTGCTTTTAATTTGACTTTAATTGTTTTTCTTTCAGTGTCTCTATTTTTGGTTTTTCATCTTTTTTCTTAAGAAAATATGAAAATCCCATATGAGCTTGATAGTACCAATCATTTAAACCATTTGTTGAGCGAGCCGAGTAATTAGAAATTCTTGCAGGCGTAGACGATCCTCCTGAAACCTTATATAATTTAGCATACGGGGTATTCAGATCACCGTTGAAAAAAAAGGTAGGATCTTGAGAATACGTGGGATTTTCTTTAACCGACTCCAGCCATGCATCGTAATTACCGCCGTACCAAAGCCCAGGACCATAATCATCTAGGTAATCGGTAAATGTGTACACAGCCTTCATCTCTCCTTTGAAAGCCCATCTTTTACGCAAATAAGACAACTGCCATGACAAGCCTAAATTCATTGAAACTTTACCGTATCGCTTCTTATTTTCCAAAAAATTCTGCCCTTCTAAACCCAATTCTCTCAGATTAATTCTTTCTTCATCCCACAGACGGGCTTTATAGGCAGCACTCGTTTCAGTACTCCTTTGATTGCGATATGCTATGCGATAAGGTGTATAAGTAAACACCCCAGCAGAAAGTCCCATGGAATTCACCCACTTACCTTTCTGTCCTGGTTTCAAACTATATTTTCCAATGTGCCAAATTCCTTCAATGTCTAAAACAGTCATGGGTGTAACAAACATCAACGGCCACGTATTCGGGTATGGTTGGAATTTATTTCCGCTTGTATCAGTAACCAACGGAACTTTTCCTCCAGACAACAACCCTGCCGCCCAAAGATTGTGTACAGAAACTGTAGATCTATAAATATTTGATTTTAATGAAAACGCGTTTGTTAAATTATACTGAGCATAGCCGCCGCCACTAACTTCAATTGTTGAAGGTATAGGAATATACTTGTATTTAATATCTCCACCCCCATACATCGAACCACCACCCCAAAAGCCAAATTCCCAGGTCTTTAACTTTTCAATCTCTTTCAACTTGTGAAACATTGGAATAATCACCATAAAACCCACTTTGGCTTTCAATGTTGTATCTGGCCATTCTGGACTGATTAAAGATGTATCAACCTTACGGTAAAGTGGGGGTGGCAATTGTGCCGCCGTCAATTTTGGAACATTGAATTTCAACCCATTTTGCAATGTCAAAATCACCGGGTTACCCTCTACGTAATCTGCTACGAGGCTATCGCCAATTTTATTCTGATTGATAAACACAGACCTACCAAACGAGTCACGCAAATCTACGATTTGTGGTTTACCCACAACCTCCAGGGCTAACCGGCCAAATTTGTGTGTTGCACCTGTAATGAAAATTTCGTCGCCGCCTTTATCTTTAATACTTGTCGTTTCAGAAACACCAATTTTTGGCAAGCGCGCATCAGAACGATTATCAAAAATCACCTGAGAACTCGGGGCATTTGAGAATATCTTGCCCGATGAAATTTCTGAAACTACACCGGAGCCACCGCTCACTGATAAACCTATCGTTTTATTTCCCGATGTGTTGTTTACAAATGTCAAATCACCCAACGAAACACGATCCTGATTCAGCGTCCGAGAAAAGTCGAGGTGGAGAATTCCCATAGATACGTTTTCTCCATTTAAAGCATTGTCGTTAAATGTTAGGTTATTTAAAACATAATTGATCCCTAGCGACCCCACATTTTCCAAAATTACATTACCCTTGTTATTATAAAAATGAGAATTGGTCAACTCAAAATCAATTGATTTATTATCACGAAGGTCCAAAAGTGGATTACCAGAGTATATCAAGGGCTCATCTAATGCAAAATTAGAAATTTCAATATGGTCTAATTTTACGAGTTTTCTGTACCAAAAAGGATCGAAACGAATCGCTTGAACAAGCCCTGAAAACTCTGCATTTTCAATAATTACCTCTGAATTCTTGGCTTTGAAATCAGCAATTACTATTCCCAGGCCCGGATTATCTTCGTCACGTGAGATAATTTTTACAGGATTTTCCCTTGTGCCTTTTATTTCCACGCCCCCATAAACGAGTAATCGCGCACCACCATCAAAAACCAATGTTTGGCCTGGTTTCATCGTAAAGATTTCTGATGAATCCACCACACGTGTACCGGAAATAACCACTTCATTGGACTGTGCTTTAACCGCGGAGCATGCCATCAAAGCCAAAATAGATGAAAAGGTATATAATATATTTCTCATTGTTGATTACTTAATTTGAATTACCAATGGCTTTCCAAAAACGAAGTCTTTCGACCCAATATTGATATTTGCACCTTGGATTACAATATATTTAACTTTGTCAATTTGTTCAGTAGTTAGTTCGATTTTACTCTTTTCGCTAACGAATTGATCTGTACTTGCACCCAATAATCGATATTTGATATTGGTGAGATTGAATTTGAACTTTTGTAAATCTGGGTGAGTAACATAAATACTCACAGCTCCATCCGATTTCAATCTTGACCTAGACATCGTTCCACCACTACTACCTTCAGCAAATAAGAATGGCTCTGGAACCTTCTGGACGTAAATTGAATCCCTGAGCAGGACACGACCATCCGTGTTATTGATGATAAAACTACAC
>JAULVY010000190.1:0-6833 GCA_032110825.1 Chitinophagaceae bacterium
CATCTCTAACATTACAGAAGGATACAATAGTCAGCGTGACCTTTCATTGGGTGTTGACAATGGTCGTATTCCTTTGGCAAGATCAGTTATTGTTGGTATAAACCTTGAGTTTTAAAAACACGAAATGCTTAAACAAGATTTCGATAAATAAAAATCTTTAATATTTTTATCCTTTAGAAGCATTCAGAAATAAAAAAAAGTAACAATGAGAAAGAATATTATGCAAAAATTAACGGTGCTGGCTTTTCTAGCAGTCGTTATCTACAGTTGCGGAAAAGA
Organism: Chitinophagaceae bacterium; assembly: GCA_032110825.1. GTDB lineage: Bacteria > Bacteroidota > Bacteroidia > Chitinophagales > Chitinophagaceae > Pollutibacter. The sequence goes on from JAULVY010000190.1 coordinate 280, forward strand.
TTTTCTTGAAACACAACCTTACGGAAGTGTGAACAATGAACTTCTTTCTACATCAGAAAAAGGTGCTAACGCCCTTCTGATTGCAGCTTACTCCAACCTGGATGGATTTTCAGGATGGGACAATGGTGGTCCTTGGGGCGGGGCCTCTTCAAACTGGACTTTCGGAAGTATTGCAGGAGGTGATGCTTACAAAGGTTCTGAAGCAGGTGACCAACCAGACATCACGCCTCTTGAAAGAGGAAACGTGGATGCGAATAATCCATACTTAGAGCAAAAATGGAGAAACTATTACGATGGTATATCAAGAACAAATCAATCCATTCTTGCATTTACGAAGTTAAAAGAAATCGATGCTGCTCAAAAAGCAACAAGAATCGCAGAAGCTAAATTTTTGAGAGCTTGGATGCATTTGGATCTTTGGAAGATTTTTCGCAATGTTCCTTACATCGACGAAACGTTGGAAGATGTTCGTGTTGGTAATAGTGCTGATATAATACCAAAAATCCAAGCTGATCTTCAAGCTGCTATAAATGGGCTACCTGTAACTCAAGCACAAGCTGGGCGTGTTACAAAAGGCGCTGCGCAGTCTTTGCTGGGGATGACCTACATGTGGCAGAAGAAGTATGCTGAAGCAAAAACTCAATTTGATGCTGTTGTTAATTCTGGCCGATATGCTTTGAATGCTAAATATTTTGACAACTTTAATGCTGCTATTCGTAACACTAGAGAAGGGATTCTTGAAGTACAAATGGCTGTAAATACAGGTGGTGGTGATGCTGGTAACGTGGGTGATGTATTGAACTTCCCTTACAACAACGGACCTGCAGGTTGCTGTGGATTCTTCCAGCCTTCTCAAGACCTTGTAAATTCATTCCAGGTTGATGCAAACGGTCTTCCTTTATTGGATACCTACAATGCTCAAGATGTTAAGAACGACGACGGATTGAAGGATACAGATCCTTTTACTCCTGAAACTCGTGCTTTGGATCCTCGTATCGACCGCACTGTCGGTCGTCGCGGTCTTCCTTACTTGGATTGGGGTAAGCACCCAGGTTCTTCTTGGATTCGCGACCAATCTTATGGTGGCCCTTATGCTCCAATGAAAAACGTTCACGCAAAGTCTCAAGTTGCTGAGGTAACTCACGCTTCTGGTTGGACTTCTGGTTACAACTCTAATAATACGAAGTTGGTCCGCCTTTCAGACGTTATGTTGCAATTGGCTGAGGCTGAAGTTGAATTGGGTAACCTTGAAAGAGCACGTACTTTGGTTAACCAAATCCGTCAGAGAGCTGCTAACCCAGCTGACTTTGTAATGGATGGGGCTAATCCAGCTGCTAACTACCAAGTTGGTCTTTACACTGCACCTTGGACTGACAAGGCTGTTGCTACTAAGGCTGTACGTTTCGAGCGTCGTATTGAGCTTGGAATGGAAGGTCACCGCTTCTTCGACTTAGTAAGATGGGGTGTAGCTGCTCAGGTGAAGACTGCTTACTATGCTAAGGATGGTGTTAGAAGAGGGTATCTCAGAACAGCATCATTCACTACTGGAAAGAACGAAGTTTTCCCTATTCCTGCAAAAGCAATCACACAGAGTGCTAAGGATGGCGTTCCGACTTTAAAGCAAAATCCTGGTTACTAAAAAATATAGTGATATACAATCGCAAAAGGCTGCACATCATGTGCAGCCTTTTTGTTTCTTTGTACTCATGAAAATGAACTTGAAATATTTATCGATTTCGATTTATCTCCTTTTTACTCTTTCGTGCACAGAATCGGATCATTTGTTTCAATTGGTAGATGCCAAAGAATCTGGTATTGATTTCAATAATGCCATTACCATAAATGATAGCATCAATATTTTAGATAACGAATTCACGTACAATGGCGCTGGTGTAGCAGTTGGAGATTTGAACGGCGACGGTTTACAGGATATTTATTTTGCAGGAAATCAAGTTCCCAATAGGCTTTACCTCAACAAAGGAGACTTGAAATTCCAAGATGTTACGGATCAATCACATACCCAGAAGATGAAGGGACAGTGGTCATCCGGAGTAACCTTTGTAGATATCAATGGAGATAATCGTCAAGATATTTATGTCTGCAATACGATGTCTAGCGACAGTAGCTTATTGAGGGATTTGTTGTTTGTCAATCAAGGCAATAACAAAGAAGGTATACCTGAATTCAAAGAAATGGGTATAGCATACGGCATACATGATAATACACAAAATTCTATTTCCACTTTTTTTGATTACGATTTAGATGGGGATTTAGACTTATTTATTGCTGTCAACTTTATTGATATGCAATACCCCAATCAATTCATTACTCGAATTCCGGATGGCAAATCACCTACGCGAGATTTGCTTTACCGAAATGATTATGACTCCTCTTTAGGTCATGGTGTATATAAAGATGTTTCCTTGGATGCCGGGATTATTTGGGGCGGGTATAGTCACTCTGCTCTGATACACGACTTTAACGAAGATGGATATCCAGATATTTATGTAGCGAATGATTACCTAAGCAATGATCTTATTTATATCAATAATAAAAACGGAACCTTCACCAACCGTGTTGCTGATATATTTAAGCATCAATCGTATTCATCCATGGGGAGCGATGTAGCTGACGTAAATGGGGATGGATATGCAGATATGTTTACGGTAGAAATGTTACCGATCGACAACAAACGGAAAAAGGTAAACATGAACGCCAACAATTACAATCATTACCTTTTTACTGAACAGTATAAATATGAGTATCAATTTGTACGCAATACCTTTCAGATTTATCAAGGGATTAGTCCAGATACTAAACTTCCTCTTTTCAGTGATATTGCATTTCTTTCTGGAGTAGAAGCAACCGACTGGAGTTGGTCTCCCTTATTTGCTGATTTTGATAATGACGGTCACCGCGATTTATTAATCACCAACGGATTCCCCAAAGACATCATTGATCATGATTTTGGAGCATTTCGGAAGAGCATCAGTAGCAGTTTGGTTACTCGGGGGCAATTGTTGGATATGATTCCAGAGGTGAAAATTCCCAATTTCATTTTTAAAAACAATGGTGATCTAACGTTCAGTGATGTTTCAAAGCAATGGGGGATCAATTTACCCAGCTTTACCAATGGAACTGCATATGCAGATTTAGATAATGATGGTGATTTAGATATCATCACCAACAACATTGATGATCCGGCTTTTTTATTGGAGAATACGCTTTACACTTCAAAGAAAAAGCGAAGCACACATTATCTACGCATTCAGTTAAAAGGAACGCTAACAAATCCTAATGGGTATGGAACACAGGTTACGGTATGGTCTAATGGCAAAAAACAAGTTGGCGAAAGTCAGTGTGTACGTGGATACCTTTCAAAATCTGAATACGAAATACATTTTGGATTAGGTATTGCAACTGATATTGATTCTCTGTTGGTACAATGGCCTGATGGGAAAATTCAAAAGTTAGGAAAGCAAAAAGCAGATCAGGTTTTATCACTTGATTATGGTAATGCCAAACAAAAACAGGTTCAGGAAGATATGATTTCAATTCCTGTATTGGCAGTGAAAAATGCCGCTGAATTAGGAATTAGCTATGTTCATCTTGAGAATGATTTCATTGATTTTAATCTTCAAAAAACGCTGCCTCATAAATTTTCGCAATACGGTCCAGCTCTCGCTGTAGGCGATGTAAATGGTGATGGCTTAGATGATATGGTTTTGGGAAGCTCAAGTCGTTTTAACGGACCAGATTTGTTTATCCAACAACCCAATGGAAAATTTATTTCTAAAAACCTATCTCTCAAAACATCCGAATTGATTAAAGAAGAAGATATGGGACTTCTTTTGTTTGATGCAGATGGGGATGGAGATAATGACCTTTATGTAGTGAGAGGGAGTTATCAGCATGATCCTGGGTCAAGTTTATATCAAGATATAATATGCGAAAACGATGGAAAGGGTAATTTCAAAGTAGTTGAAAATGGAATTCCAGTTATAAAGGCTTCTGGCCAAAACGTAAAAGCTTCTGATATAGATGGCGATGGCGACTTGGATCTTTTTATTGGAGGACGTGTTGATCCAAAATCTTATCCCAAAGCTGGTCAATCGTATTTGTTGCGAAACGATTCAAAAAACAATAAAATTCAGTTCACCGATATTACCCAATCGTGGTCGCCTGAGTTATCTAAGATAGGGATGGTTAGTGATGCACTGTGGACAGATGCTGATCAGGACGGCCGACCCGATTTGTTGTTAGCCTGCGAATGGAGTGCATTGATACTATTAAAAAATACAGGTTCAGGATTGGTGAAAGTTGATTTGGGTAGTGAAATCAATTCCAAATTGGGTTGGTGGAATAGTTTAGCTGCCGGAGATTTGGATTTAGATGGAGATATGGATTATGTTGTTGGCAATTTTGGGATGAATCAATATTTTAAATGTTCATCGAATGAACCTTTGAGAATTTATTCAAAAGATTTTGATCAAAACGGTTCCTATGATGCATTCATTTCGTGTTATTTTCCAGATTCATCGGGGAAGCGACATGAATATTTTTTCCACAGCAAAGATGACATGCAAAAGCAGCTGATCTTAATTCGGAGGAAGTTTGAGCAATATGCTGATTTTGGACGTGCTACTGTTTCTGATGTTTTTACCAAAGAGGAGATGAAAGATGCTAAAGTCTTGGAAGCAAATTTCATGAGAAGTGTATGGATAGAAAATACTGGAGATGGGAAATTTGCCATTCATGAACTTCCCATTGAAGCTCAATTTGCTCCCATATATGGGATAAAAATTTTAGATGTTGATGGTAATCGATATCCCGATTTGGTAGTAACAGGAAATGATTATGGGATGGAAACATCACAGGGACGTGCAGATGCATTTAACGGATTGGTTTTGTTGAATCAAGGAAATCGTGCATTCAAACCAATCGGGTTTGAAGAATCAGGATTTTTTGTTCCAGGAGACGCCAGAGCAGTTTCTACTTTAGAGATTCTAAATCAACAGTACTTGGTTACAACAGAAAATAGAAAAGGGTTACGATTTTTTGGGTTAAATAAAAATCATATCTCTTCTATACAAGTGTCTCCAGAAGAGACCCATGCACTTGTTTTTTATCCGAAGGGGCAAAAACAGCGAATTGAATTATCATGGGGCTCTGGTTTTCTTTCACAGGATAGTCGCTTTACACCAGTTTCGAAGCAAGCAGAAAAAATTGAGGTATATTCAGGATTGAAACGCACTCGAATAATTCAGTAATATTTTTATCATGAAACGTTTTGTTGGCGTATTTGCACTTCTTTTATTTTCATGTATTCTGCTCAATTGCAAACCTTCAGAGAAAAGAGTTGATACCCAGCAGCTTGCTCATCAACTGGTGAAGAAGCTGACTGATGTAATGATTGTTGATATTTTTACTCCGCCTGTTGCGAGCAGAATTTATGCCAATTGCATCATTGCTATGTATGAAGCTGGGAGGCTTTCAGAAGAGGGCTATCCATCTATTGCACAACATTTACGTGGTTTCGATTCATCTCCAGTACCCGATCAAAATAAGAAATACGATTATGCTGTTGCTTCAATTCAGGCATTTTGCGAGACAGCAAAAAAGGTCACGTTTTCTGCACCTGAATTTGGGAACTACCGAGATTCTATGATAGCTGTCTATGGGGCAGGATTGAGTAAGGACGTGCTTGAAAATTCAATTGCTTTTGGTCAGTCTGTTGCAGATGTTGTAGGTAAGCGATTATCAACAGATCAGTATAAAGAGACTCGCGGGATGGATCGGTTTGCTGTTGTTACTAGTATTCAAAATCTATGGGTTCCCACCTCACCTGATTATGCAGACGCATTAGAACCCAATTGGATGAAAATGCTTCCCATGACATTAAAAACAGCTGATGAAGTAAAGGCATTGCCTTATCCAGAGTACAATGAGAATAAAAATTCTGCTTTTTATAAAGAATTACTAGAAGTGTATTCGTTATCAAAAGGATTAACCGAAGAGCAAATTGATATAGCTATTTTTTGGGATGATAATCCTTTTGTATCCCAGCACAAAGGGCATGTAATGTTTCAAGATAAAAAAATGACACCTCCTGGTCATTGGTTGGCTATTGCTAAAAAAGCATGCAAGGACAAGGGGCTTGGATTTGCTGCATCTGCAAAAGCATACGCATATACCTCTATTGCTCTATACGACGGATTCATAGCCTGTTGGAATGAAAAATACAGAACGGTTCGTATTCGTCCACAGACTGCTATTCAACGTTTATTAGAAGAACAATGGATTTCGTATATCCAAACTCCTCCATTCCCAGAGTATACATCTGGTCATAGCACAGTATCCTCAGCTGCAGCGGAAATGCTTACTCATTTACTAGGCGACAATCATGCTTTTATCGATTCATCTGAATTGGAATACAACCTGCCGGTCCGTTCATTTAAGTCGTTTCGAGATGCGGCTTTGGAAGCTTCGATCAGCCGGGTCTATGGTGGGATTCATTATCGCTCTGGATGTGAGAATGGCAACCTGATGGGAAA
>JAULVY010000191.1:0-4680 GCA_032110825.1 Chitinophagaceae bacterium
CGTTCCGGTACTTGTTTATTTATTTAAGGTAGAACCCGTAACAGCTACGGCCTATTCTCTATTCATTGTAGGAGCCACAAGCCTTGTAGGGGCATTTCCAAAATACAAGAAAGGTGAAATAAACATCAAGACAGCAATTGTATTTGGTATCCCATCGATTTTATCTGTTTATTCAACCCGTGCTTTCATTGTGCCTGCCATTCCAAATGAAATTTTTACGATTGGATCTTTTATTGCTACAAAGTCATTTATGACCATGTTGATCTTTGCAGTACTGATGGTTTTTGCCTCTGTTTCAATGATAAGAAGTAAAAAACAGGTTGCTGAAGCAGAAGGTGAACAGGTCTTCAATTACCCGATGATCTTGCTGGAAGGAACTGTTGTTGGTATTATAACCGGATTGGTTGGTGCAGGTGGCGGTTTCCTTATCATCCCTGCATTGGTGCTCTTCAGTAAATTACCAATGAAACAGGCAATTGGAACTTCTCTTCTTATTATTGCCGCAAAATCGTTGATCGGTTTTACAGGTGATCTTGGACACCAAACAATCAACTGGAATCTTTTGCTTTTAGTTACATCATTGGCAATAGCTGGTATTTTCATGGGCAATGCAATTGGAAGCAAAATTCCTGCTGATAAACTAAAAAAAGGCTTTGGATGGTTTGTATTGGTAATGGGTATTTATATTATTTTCAAAGAGTTTTTACACTGATCATATTTATTAACCTTAAAAATATAATTTATGTTTTTTCAACACGTTTATGATAAATCTCTAGCACAGGCAAGTTACTTCATTGGATGTCAGAAAGCGGGCGTAGCAGCAGTTATAGACGCTAAAAGAGATGTTGATACCTACCTGGAGATCGCTAAGCAAAACAATATGAAGATCACGCATATTTTGGAAACACATATTCATGCCGACTTCCTCGCAGGTTCACGTGAACTTGCTGCTTTAACGGGTGGCAAACTTTATCTCTCTGATGAAGGTGGACCAGAGTGGCAATATGAATTTGACCATGTTGGTTTGAAAGACGGACAAACATTTATGATCGGCAATTTGAAAATGGAAGTTGTGCATACGCCAGGACATACTCCTGAGAGCATTAGCTTTCTTCTTACAGATACACCAGCAAGTCCAGAGCCAATCATGTTTTTTACAGGCGACTTCGTTTTCGTAGGGGATATTGGAAGACCAGATTTATTAGAAAAGGCTGCTGGTCTTACAGGAACAATGGATGCCGGAGCTCATCAAATGTATAAATCAATTGATCGTTTCAAAAATCTTGCTGATTATATTCAAGTATGGCCTGGTCATGGTGCAGGATCGGCTTGTGGTAAAGCATTGGGTGCTGTGCCAAGTACAACAATTGGTTATGAAAAAGTACGCAACTGGGCATTCCGTTTTGCTAATGATGAAAATGGGTTTGTAAAATATTTATTGGAGGACCAACCTGAGCCACCTAAGTATTTTGCAATGATGAAAAAACTCAACAAGGTAAATAGACCTTTGTTGACAGAGGTTCCCAAACTAAAAAAATTAAGCAACCAAGAAATGCTTGATGCAATGAAACAGGGTATCAAGCTGATTGATGCAAGGGTAAAAACAGAATTTGCAAAAGGATACATACCAGGAAGCATCAATATTCAAGGAAACAATTCCTTCGCAACTTGGGCAGGATGGTTTTTAAATTACGAGGAACAATTCATGATATTGGCGGATGAAAACCAACTTGATGATCTTACACGTAAGCTCATGCGAATTGGATTGGATAATATACTTGGCTATGTTCCATCAACAAATCAATTCACAGAAAATGGCGGAACACTTGATACCGTTCCAGTAATTAGTGTTGACGAATTCAAATCTATTTTGAAAGAGCCAAATATTCAGGTGGTTGACCTACGAAATACAACTGAATTCCGCAGTGGTCATGTTCAAGGTGCAGAGCATGTTTTTATTGGAACCCTTCCAAATAATTTTGATAAGGTTAGTAAGGATAAGAAAGTGGTTATTCATTGCCAGAGTGGAGACCGTGCAACAATTGGATATTCTTTGTTGGCAAAAGCCGGTTTCAAAAACGTACTCAATTACTCAGGCAGCATGAATGAATGGATGGCACTGGGAAATCCTGTTGTATCATAATACATCAATCAATTAAATTAAACAAGATGCTTAATATATTTAAAAACATGTTTTCTTCTACACCTGCAACAGACTATGCTGAACTGGTTAAAAATGGCGCGATCATTGTTGATGTTAGAACCAAGGGTGAATTTCAAGGAGGTCATATCAAAGGATCCATCAATATACCCTTAGATACAATCAATAGTAAAATAGAGGAATTGAAAAAGAAAAATAAAATAGTGATCACCTGTTGCAGAAGTGGTAACAGGAGTGGAATGGCTAAATCAATCCTACAGCAACATGGAATTGAATGTTACAATGGCGGTGCATGGAATATATTGGATAATAAACTATAATAATGAAACAGCTGTTAACTACAAACTGGAATGGGGTAAGGATCTTCAGGGTGGCTCTTGGAATAGCAGCAATCATCTACGCGATCTACCAACACGATAATACAATGGGTTGGGCCGGAGCTCTCTTATTCATTATGGGACTCAGCAATACAGGATGCTGTGGGACGAGTGGTTGCACCACATATGACACTTCAAAAAACAAAAAAATGTCTGATACAGAAGTGAGCTTTGAAGAAGTGAAATGAGGAACTAATGCGAATGATCAAAAAAATTTCTCTAACTGTTATTTTATTTTATACTGCAATACAGGTTAACGCACAGCATCAGGAATTAGGGGAAAAACCTTCAATTTGGAAACAGAAAGATAAACAAGCAATTGACTCCAATACCCTGCTTTACGCATTCAAGAATGGCAGCATTAACGGACATCTGCGTTACTTTTTCATGTCTACAGATAATCAACCTGGTTTGTCAGACTACTATGCCCATGCGGGTGGTGGCGGAATAAAATTTGAGACAGCAAAATTCAAAGGCTTTCAACTAGGCATCAGTGGGTTTTTTACATTCAATCTTTCGTCGTCTGATCTTTCAAAACCTGACCAATCAACGAATCAATCCAATAGGTATGAGATCGGACTTTTTGATATTGAAGATCCAACTAACAAAACGGATATCGATAGGCTCGAGGAGCTTTTCATTAAATACAATTTCGGCAATTCCTTTGTAACGGCCGGAAAACAATTGATCAATACACCCTTCATCAACCTGCAAGATGGAAGAATGAGGCCCACTGAGGTGAGTGGATTATGGACAGAAATCAACAGCATCAAAAATTTAAAAATTGAAGGTGGCTTTCTGAATCAAATATCGCCAAGGGGAACCGTAAAATGGTACAATGTAAAAGAATCTATTGGAGTTTATTCCTCAGGATTAAATAAAGATGGTAGCAAATCAAATTATGCGGGGAATACAAATACCAAAGGCATTGCAATGATTGGTCTGAAACACAAAACAACTAAAAATATTTCTCTAAAATTTTGGAATCTGTTTGTTGAAAACATCTTCAATATCTCCATGCTTCAGGCAGACTTAAAACAACCGATAGCTTCCGGAGGAGATCTTATTGGTGGAATTCAATTCATTCAACAGCATAGAATAGGTAATGGTGGTAATAATGAATTATCCAAGAGATATGTTCAGGACAACAATGCTACCACCTTCGGTGGAACTATTGGATGGGAAAATAAATCATGGAATACTTCTTTCAATTATAATCGAATAACTGCCGCTGGCCGATACCTGATGCCAAGAGAATGGGGAAGAGATCCATTTTATACATTTATGTCTAGAGAAAGAAATGAAGGCTTTTCTGATGTAAACGCATATGTCATAAAAATTGGATATACTATCCCAAAAACAACAATCAAAACAAATACGTCCGTTGGATATGTTGAATTGCCTGAAGTTGGCGATTTTGCCAAAAACAAATACGGCATGCCGTCTTATACCCAATTGAACGTTGACATCAGATATGAGTTTACTGGTTTTCTTACCGGACTCGGAACACAGCTGCTTTATGTTTATAAAAAGAAAGCAGGAAATAGTACCATCAACGAAAAATATATCATTAACAAAGTGAACATGGGTCTCTGGAACCTTGTGTTAAATTATAACTTCTAGTTTTTCCTATGCCCAGTAGTGTGACCTAAATCACACAGCAGTTGATTTTATTTAAGGTATATTTAATCTTTGATACTATTTGCAATGAAAAATCTAAAGGAAAATTGGATCATCTACTTTATACTCACTGGAGTATTTATTGTTCTATTTAGTGAAGTTGTTGAGAGTATAAATGCACCGATGAAATCATTACCTCAGCCAATAACAAATAATGAATGGGTGTCACCAAGTCTGTACACAGATCATACGCTTAAAGGTGAAGAACGCAATCTTGTAATTTATGGTGAAGAACTTATTGCCAATACTTCAACATATTTGGGACCCAATGGATCGGTTGCCCATATCACGAATGGCATGAATTGTCAGAATTGTCATTTGAATGCAGGCAAAAAAATATGGGGTAATAATTATGGTGCTGTAGCATCCAACTATCCAAAATTTCGTGATAGAAGTGGATCAATCGAAACGGTTTATAAACGTGTTAGCGATTGCATGGAAAGAAGCTTGAACGGATCTGCC
>JAULVY010000191.1:4690-5674 GCA_032110825.1 Chitinophagaceae bacterium
GCACGACAAAAGGAACAGGAATCTCTCCACTCACATACTTGGATAGGGCAGCTAGTCCAGAAAAGGGATTGATCGTTTATACTGCAAAATGCCAAAGTTGTCATGGCACCAATGGCGAAGGGGTATTGGCTGCTGATCAAAAGAGCTATACCTATCCTCCTTTATGGGGAGCAAATAGTTATAATAATGGTGCTGGACTATTCAGGCTTTCGCGTTTCGCAGGCTACGTCAGGGATAACATGCCTTATAATTTATCATCTCATGAATCCCCTGCACTAACTGATGAAGAATGCTGGGACGTTGCAGCATTCGTCAATTCAAGACCCCGTCCTACAAAAGACTTAAGCAGTGATTGGCCAAATGTTTCCAAAAAACCAATTGATCATCCATTCGGTCCTTATACCGATGGATTTAACGAAACAGAGCATAAATTTGGTCCTTTCAAGCCCATTATTGAAGCCAGGAAGAAAAAACAAGACATTAAGAATAAAAAAATTTAATGAACGCCCTATTTCTAAAAACCGAAATAGGTAAAACAATACATTTATGTCTAACCACCAATCAGGTTGCTCTTGCTCCAGTTGCGATGCTATATCCATTAGCAAGGCTGAAAAAGATTTGCACGTAACCATTTCAGAAAACAGCAGAAGAGAGTTCTTGAAAAGATCAAGTCGGCTAGGAATGGGACTTGGTATTGGTGGTGGTATGATAGGCTTACCAACTGCTGCATCAGCGTTGGAAAATGAAGAATCGGCTTACAAAGAAAATGCAATGGCTAATAATAAAGCTGTGCAGAATGGAAAAGCCACAAAGATCACTTTGCTTCATACTGCTGATATTCATTCTCAGTTATTGACTCATGATGAGTTCTTCATGGAAAATGGTAAATCAGTTTTCAAAAAACGCGGTGGTTTCGCTACACTGAAATCAATGATCAACACGCTTAGAAATCAAAATAGGTCAAATACACTTGTTATCGACGGT
>JAULVY010000192.1:0-16715 GCA_032110825.1 Chitinophagaceae bacterium
ATCAAACGCCGGGTATTACCATAAATAGATATTGTGCATCTGGATTAGAAACCATTGCCATGGCTACAGCTAAAATCAGATCCGGTATGGCTGATTGCATCATTGCTGGTGGTGTTGAAAGCATGTCGATGGTGCCTGCGGCTGGATGGAAAACTTCCCCTTCCTATGAAATTGCAACAACAGAGCCCGATTATTATTTGAATATGGGATTGACGGCCGAAGCGGTTGCCAAAGATTTCAATATCAGCAGAGAATCGCAAGACGAATTTGCATTGGCTTCACATCAAAAAGCATTGAAAGCAATTCAAAATGGATATTTCAAAGAGGGGATCTTGCCCATTTCGGTGGACGAAGTTTATGTTGATGAAAAAGGCAAAAGGCAAAAACGAAATTTTATAGTCGATACAGATGAAGGTGTTCGAGAAGATACCAGTATTGAAAGTCTTTCAAAATTGAAACCTGCGTTTGCTGTTCAGGGGACCGTTACAGCAGGCAATGCCTCTCAAACCAGCGATGGAGCTGCTTTTGTTGTGGTGATGAGCGAAAAGATGGTTAACGAGCTCGGGTTAAAACCATGGGGACGATTGATCCACAGTGCTGTGGCCGGTGTTGATCCCCGCATCATGGGTATTGGTCCTGTTCAAGCCATCCCCAAAGCATTAAAGCACACAGGTATTGCTATCCAAGATATAGATCTGATTGAACTGAATGAGGCATTTGCTTCACAATCCCTTGCTGTTATTCGTGAGTTGAATTTGGACCCAACGAAAATAAATATCAACGGTGGTGCTATTGCATTGGGGCACCCTTTGGGATGCACAGGAGCAAAATTGAGCATTCAATTGCTCCATGATTTGAAGCGGTTGAATAAGAAATACGGTATGGTTTCTGCCTGTGTGGGAGGTGGACAAGGAATTGCAGGTATTTTTGAACGATTCTAAAATTTGCAATATTGTTGCAAATTTTAATTTTTTCCTTATTTTTGGCTCCACGATTTATTCATGAGGAGCTTCTTGATTTTTGCTGTTTTGGTTTTGTTGATCAACCTTTCTTCCCAGGCTCAATGTGTATTGAGCGTAAAGGGAACGGTAACGGATGCGGATACCCGATCGGTATTGGATAAAGCAACGGTTTACTTGGTTGAATTAAAGAAAACGGTTATCACCAATGAAAAGGGGGAATATGTAATCAGTGGTCTTTGTCCGGGCGACTACACCTTGCGCATCAGCCATGCAGGTTGTCAAACACAAGAATTTCATTTTCATCTCAAAGACGACATCTCCAAGAATATTGAATTGCCACATCAAGAGAATACCTTGAAAGAAGTTGTAGTAGTTGGCTCAGCATCTCTACAACGGGAAGGTATGTCGGGTGAGATTCGAGGAAGAGAATTGGATCTAACGCGCGGACTTAGTCTAGGAGAGTCGTTGCAGCGTATCAATGGTGTGAGTGTTTTGCAAACTGGAAACAACATTTACAAACCCGTTATTCAAGGTTTGCATAGCAGTCGCGTTTTAATTCTGAACAATGGTATTCGTCAAGAGGGACAACAATGGGGAAGTGAGCATGCACCTGAAATCGATCCATACATTGCCAATCGTCTTACTGTTATCAAAGGGGCCGCTTCGGTTCGCTACGGTGGAGACGCCATTGGAGGAATTGTATTGGTTGAACCCCGATTGCTTCGCTACCAAAAAGAACGTTCTGGAGAATTGAATCTCTCTGCTTTCAGCAACAATAGACAGGGTGTTGTTTCTGCAATGTTGGAAGGATCGGTTGGAGAAAAAGAAAACAATGCTTGGCGAATTCAAGCCACGTATAAGAGAGGCGGCAATGCCAGAACACCGGATTATTGGCTAAAGAATTCCGGAGTAGAGGAAATGAATATGTCGGCAACAACCGGTTGGAAAAAAGCGAACAAGGGCATTGAAGTTTTTTATAGCATTTTTCACACGCGAATTGGAATTTTTTCAGGTTCGCATATTGGCAACTTGACGGACTTGGAAACCATCATACAAGCCAAGCAGCCACCCTCTTATATCCGTGATGCAGAATTCAGTTATCAAATCGATCGTCCTTATCAACGCGTACAACATCATTTGGTAAAAGTTAAAGCATTCAGTGAGCAAGTTGGAAAGAGTAGAATCAGTCTGACGTATTCTGCACAATACAACCAAAGAAGGGAGTATGATATTACACGATCAGAAACGGATCTTCCTCAGTTGGAACTCAATTTAGTTACCAATATGGCTGATTTGGTTTGGGAACATTTTTCTGAAAAACCATGGAAAGGATCTATGGGTGTGAATGTGATGCATCAAGATAATTTTACCAACTACCGATATTTCATCCCCAATTATCAGGCCATCGATGCAGGCGTTTGGGCTGCTGAGCGTTTTCAATATAAAAAATGGCAAATGGAATTGGGTCTGAGGTATGATCACAGAAGTCGATTTGCTATTTCCGACAACGACAAAGAACCGTTTAATCTGTTGATGGGAAATATAATTTCAGGCGGAGATCCTTATGGTACCCGAACATTTCAAGGGTTATCGGGAACCGCGGGATTGGCTTATCGATTCAACGATCAACTCCGAGCTTCCATAACGGGATCTTCTGCATGGAGATCTCCACAAATGAATGAATTGTTCAGCAATGGATTGCATCACGGCGCGGCACGGATTGAAAGCGGGGTACCCGATTTAAATCCGGAAAGGGCTTACAGTGTATTGTCAGCTTTGGTATTTAGTAATTCCAAATGGGAAATGGATTTAGGAATCTATCACAAAGAAATCAATGGGTTCATTTATTTGAAACCAACCTATCCTGCCTTGCTAACCATCCGCGGAGCATTTCCTTCTTTTATTTTTGATCAAACCGATGCATCCCTGAATGGTGCTGATTTTACATTGGGGTATAAGTTTAACAACCATTTTAAGTCTACTGTAAAATCTTCGTGGTTGAGGGCTTATGATCGAAAAGAAAAAACTTGGCTCATTCAGATGCCTTCTGATCGATACCAAGCAGATTTACAATACACGTTTATCGACGGAAAAAAACTTAAGCAATCTTTTGTGGCTTTATCCATACAACATGTAACTGAACAAAAAAGAGTTCCACCTTCTGGTAATATAGAAATTAAACAAGCCAATGGTGGTGTTGTAATGGCTTCTGATTATCTAGCACCTCCGCCGGCGTATACATTGACCCATGTTGAAGCTGGAACCACAATAGGGATTTACAGTAGAAGTGTGACATTCAATCTCTCCGTTCAAAATCTATTTGATGTTGCCTATCGCGATTATATGAATGCATTTCGCTATTTCTGTTTGGACAGAGGAAGAAACATTTCATTGAAACTTAAAATGCCTTTATAAATTTTACAGTAAACCAATATGAAAAAGTCAATTTTTTTAAGCTTGATCTTGATGAGTACACTCGGATTTTTATCTTGTAAAAAAGATAAGGTGGATCCAAATGAGGAGGAGTTGATCACAACTGTTCGGGTAAAGCTGACTGATAAGTCTGGCGGTGCTACAACTATTTTTGAATTCAAAGATCCAGATGGAGAGGGAGGTGCAGCACCTACAAAGTTTGATGAGATTTTGCTTACCAAAGGGAAAATCTACGATTGCACGCTTGAAGTCTTGAATGAGAGCGTGAGTCCTGCAGATAACATCACTGCAGAGATCATTGCAGAAGCAAATGACCACCAGTTTTATTTTACAGCTACAGATGGTTTGGTAGCCGTAAGCAACTTGAACAATGATTCAAAGGGTTTGCCATTGGGTGTTACTTCTGTATGGACCTCCGCGAATCTTTCAGGAAATGGAACCATTAATATTACGCTCAAGCACAAACCGGGTGTTAAAGCTGCTGGTGATGCTGTTTCCGTGGGTGAAACAGATATTTCTATTGACTTTAAATTGAGAATTCAGTAAGGGTATTTATACCCGCTCTGTTTTCTTGCGCTCTCCAATTTGTTGGCGCCACATGGCATAATAGAGTCCTTTCTCATCCAGCAATTCTTGGTGCGTACCGGTTTCAATCACATTGCCTTTTTCCAGTACGTAGATTCTATCTGCATGCATAATAGTAGATAGCCTGTGTGCAATCAATAGTGTGATTTGTTCTTTACGAGAAGAAATATCACGGATGGTTTCAGTGATTTCTTCTTCTGTTATGGAATCCAAAGCTGAGGTTGCTTCATCAAATAGCAACAGCTTTGGATTTCTTAATAGAGCTCGGGCAATAGACAAGCGCTGTTTTTCACCACCAGAAAGTTTCAATCCGCCTTCACCAATAACAGTTTCTAATCCTTTGTCGGCTCGGTTCAATAGCGATTGACAAGATGATTTTTCCAATGCTTGTTCTAATTCTGAATCCGTTGCCGCTGGACTCACAAACAAGAGATTCTCTTTGATGGTACCTGAGAACAGTTGTGTATCCTGCGTAACAAATCCAATTTGTTTTCGCAAATCTTCAAAATCAATTTCGTTTTCATTCAATCCATTGTAGAGAATTTTTCCGCCTTGTGGTCGGTATAACCCAACAAGTAATTTCATCAAGGTTGTTTTACCTGATCCGGATGGACCAGCAAAGGCAATGGTTTCACCTTTGTCTACGGTAAAGCTAATGTTCTCAATTGCTTTTTGTTGCGCCGTGATGTGTTGAAAGCTGACTTGCTGAAACTCCAATTGCTGAACATCTCCTAAATGCTTGGGGCTTTCGGGTGCTTTTTCTGGTTGTTTTAGCATCAACGTATGGTAATTCTGGATTGACGCTTCTGCTTCGCGATACGATAAAATGATGTTTCCAATTTCTTGTAAGGGCCCGAAAATGAAGAAGGAGAAAAATTGCATGGTCACCATTTCATGGGGTTCCATTTTATCTCTAAAGACCAACCACATCAACAGAAATAAAATAATCTGACGAAGGGTGTTCACCAAGGTTCCTTGTAAGAAGCTAATGCTTCGTATGCGTTTTACTTTGGTGAGTTCGAGTCCCAATATTTTATACGTATCCGCATTCAACCGTTTTACTTCTTGCTGTGTTAATCCTAAACTTTTTACCAGCTCTATATTGCGAAGACTTTCGGTTGTGGTTCCTGCAAGAGATGTGGTGCTGCTGACAATTTTTTTCTGAATCAATTTTACTTTCTTGCTTAATGCATTGGTGCCCCAAGACAGCAAGGATACACCAACGATGTAGGCTATGGGAACCGACCAATGCACATACACAGAGGCATAAATAAAAACAAAGGATATACCTACTACAATGGCGAATAGCGCATTGACGAAATAGTTGATGAATTTTTCGGTGTCAGTCCTAACTTTTGTAAGAATACTCAGGGTTTCGCCACTGCGTTGATCTTCAAATTCTTGATAGGGGAGCTTCATGGCGTGCTGAAGACCATCGGTAAAAATCTTGGCCCCAAATTTTTGTATAACCACATTGGCAAAATAATCTTGTAGATTTTTTGATATACGGCTTACCATGGCAGTACCCATGGACATGAGTAGAAGCAACAGCGTAGCAGAAAAAAACTCATCCCATCCAAACGGAGATCCATTCTGCTGACGATTATTTACTTCCTGCGAAAGTTTGATGATTCTTCCAAAAATAATGGGATCGATTAACGAGAAAACCGTATTTACGGTTGCCAACAGCATGGTCAAGGCAACCAGCCATTTATACGGTTTTAAATAGGTAAAAAGCAATTTCATCTTGCAAATTACTTCATACCGATGTTTAAACGCTGAAAAAACCGATTAAACTTTCTTAAAGGTCCATTTTAGCATTTCTTTCCACGTGATTTTTTTACCGTAAAGCAAAATGCCGGTACGGTAAATTTTGCCTGCAAACCAAGTGGTTAGTATAAATCCACCAATTAAACTTAGCATGGAAAGACCCAATTGCCAATAAGGTACTGCACTCGGTACTCCAAATGGAATTCTGCCCATCATGATGATGGGAGAAGTGAAAGGAATGATGCTGGTCCATACCGCCATATCACTCCCCGGGTTGCTAAGCACAGATTGCAGGATGACGAATGAAAAAATAATAGGCATGGTTATCGGGAGCATGAGCTGTTGTGCTTCCTGTGGATCTTCGTTGATCACGCTCCCAATGGCTGCAAATAAGGATGCATAAAACAAATAGCCTCCAAGGAAATAAAAAACAAAGCAGCTTATGATGAGCATCCAGTTTACGCCTTCCAAGATGGTGGCTTTGGTTTCTAGTATTTTCAGTGCAGCTGGATTGGAGCTTGCTGCCATCATGGAAGGATTGCCCTGCTGCATGCTTTGAAATTCGCGATAGGTATCTGCAGGAATGAATGCCGACAGAGAACTTGATATCAATAAAATGAATCCAATCCAGAGCAGAAGTTGTGTTAGACCAACGCCTGCAATTCCAATTATTTTCCCCAGCATCAATTCAAAAGGCTTGCACGAGGATACAATGACTTCAGCGATGCGGTTGACTTTTTCTTCGGCAACTCCACGCATCACCATGGTTCCAAAAACAAACATGGTGAAATAAATTAAAATGCCACTTCCAAAACCAATACCGTAAGCCAATCCCGTATTGGCTTCTTTGATTTGCCCCTGCTCATCGGCAATCAAATTCTTTAATGTAACACCAGAGTCTGATTTCTTGGCTATAGAATCTAAGGTTGATTTTTCAATGCCATTGTCGAGTAGCAACTTCTTTTCCAACGCTTTATTCAGTTGTTGCTCTACATAGCGGGTAGCTTCAAAGCCCAATTGTTCTGAAGCATGCAATTCGGCTTCAATCTTTCCATCTAGGTATTTTACCATTAGAATACCGTCTGTTTTTTTTGTTGGAGTAGATGCATCTGAAAATTCAAATACCACATTGCCAGAGTCGCTTTTCAGTGATGATTTTAGAAAGCCGGGGTCTTCTACTACCGAAATGGAAATTTCTTTCTTAGATGTAGCTGCGAAATACACAGATCCTACAATAAATGCAAAGAACAGGATGGGCATTAAGAAGGTCATGAGTATGAATCTCTTGTTGCTAACCCGTGTGATGTATTCTCTTTTTATGATTAATGCTACTTTGTTCATGGATCTGATTTTCAATGTTGAAATTGACGTGCTTCGGGTGTTCCTTGTACCAATTGGATGAAGATATCGTTTAACGAAGGCAGAATTTCTTTAAAGGAATGAATGGTCAAGCCCTTGTGCATAAAGAACTGTAGCACATCGTTGGTGTTGAACCCTTCGTTTATTTTTACGCAAATGGTGTTATGCTGAATATTCACCACATTGAACAGGTGTATGGCAGTGTGTTCTGC
This sequence comes from Chitinophagaceae bacterium, assembly GCA_032110825.1. GTDB lineage: Bacteria > Bacteroidota > Bacteroidia > Chitinophagales > Chitinophagaceae > Pollutibacter. The sequence continues at coordinate 7,322 of JAULVY010000192.1, forward strand.
TAATATGTTCTGCTCAAATCCAATTTCGTATTTGTTTTCTTTGAAATCCTGCTTCACTTGTTGAACGGTGTTGTCGACTATTTTTTTTCCTTTGTTGACCAGTACAATGTGGTCGCATATTTCTTCAACCTGCTCCATCCGGTGGGTGCTGAATATGATGGTAGCGCCTTCTCGAGCCAGTCTGAATATTTCATCTTTGATGAGGTTGGCGTTTACAGGATCCAATCCACTGAAGGGCTCATCGAGAATGATCAATTTGGGCTGGTGCACAACGGTGGTAACAAATTGAAGTTTCTGGCTCATGCCTTTTGAAAGGTCTTCCACTTTTTTATTCCACCAGCTCTCCATTTGAAATTTTATAAACCATGATTTTATGTTTTCCATGGCTTCTTTTTTGGACATGCCCTTGAGTTGTGCGAGGTAAAGGACTTGTTCTCCTATTTTCATTTTTTTATAGAGACCTCTTTCCTCGGGCATATACCCTATGCTTGCATTATCGCGCAGCGCTTGAAAGTCATTGCCATTGAATTGGATGTTCCCTTCATCGGGTAGAAAAATCCCTGTGATCATTCGGAGTAGGGTAGTTTTGCCGGCACCATTAGGGCCTAGTAATCCGAAGATGGAACCTTCCGAAATGGAGAAGCTGATATCGTCTACTGCTTTTTGACCCGAAAAATATTTTTTGAGTCCATTGACTTCCAATAGCTTTTTCATGGGGTGAAAATACGGATTGGAATACGATTCTATTGAGCAAATTGATGAATGGCTATTGCAACGCGTTGACCATCCATGGCGGCACTCACAATACCTCCAGCATAACCCGCGCCTTCCCCGCAGGGGTATAGATTTTTGATTTGGGGGTGATGAAGTTTTGAAGCATCACGCGGAATGCGAATAGGAGATGAAGTTCTGCTTTCCGGGGCTACTACAATGGCTTCGTTGGTAAGATACCCTTTCATTTTTCTTCCAAATTGTTTGAATCCTTCGCGAAGAGAAGCATAAATAAAATCCGGTAATACCTTACTCAACTTAACGGAATTCACGCCTCGGAGATAGGAATTCTCTGGTAGTGTAGATGAAGAGGTATTGTTTACAAAATCCATTAAACGTTGAGCAGGGGCAACAAATTTCCCACCTCCGGCATCAAAAGCTCTTCGTTCCACTGCTTCCTGAAAATCATGCATCACAAGACTCTCCCTTGTCCCTCGTCCCTTGTCCCTCGTCCCTTTCATTGTATCCCCCAACCCCACTTGCACCACCATACCCGAATTGGCAAAGGGGTTGTTTCTTTTTGAAGGGCTCCAACCATTAACCACAAGTTCGTTTTGGGAAGTTGAGGCGGTTGCAATGATTCCGCCGGGGCACATGCAAAAGGAGAAGACACCCCGACCAAGGCATTGTTCTACCAATTGATAGGAGGCGGGTGGAAGATAGAGGTCTCTTGCGCTTTCTATTGGGCAGTGGTATTGAATACTATCGATTAATGCTTGGGGATGTTCAATCCTAACGCCTAAAGCAAAGGGTTTTGCTTCGATAAGGATTTGATGGTTGTGAAGTAAATAAAAAATGTCTTTTGCAGAATGTCCGGTTGCCAATATAATTTGGCGGCCTTCGAATAAATTTCCTGAAGCTGTTTTGAGGGAGTGAATCGACTCATTTTTAATATCAAGGTCAGTAACCTGTTCGTTGAAATGAATCTCTCCTCCAGCTTGAATAATTTGTTCCCGAATGGCTTCAATGATTCCCGGTAATTTATTGGTACCGATATGGGGGTGAGCTTTTGTGAGGATGGAAGGATCTGCACCAAAGAATACAAGAAGTTCCAAAACCTTTTGAACATTTCCTCTTTTGGTGCTTCGTGTATAGAGTTTACCATCGCTGTATGTGCCTGCGCCACCTTCACCAAAACAATAATTGCTGTTTTCGTTGAGGATCCCCTCTCTATTGAGGAGCGCCAGATCTCGTCTGCGGTCTCTAACGTTTTTTCCACGTTCTAGCATGATGGGTTTGATCCCATTTTGAATCAATTCCAGGGCAGCGAACAACCCTGCCGGTCCGGCACCTATAATCAATACACGTTTATTGGATTTTCGAACATCGGGGAAGTGGAACCGAAGGATTTCGGATTCTGTGACTGGTTCTTGAATGAAAACTTGAACTTTAAGCGATATAGAAACCTTTTTCTTTCTGGCATCTATGGATTGCCTGATGATTTGGAATCCAGTGATCAATGGCAAAGGAATATTCAACTCTCTTGCAAGAGCTTCAGTGATGAGTTGCTGGCTAGAAGCTTCTTTAGGGGAAACCTGAATAACCAGTTCGCGTGGCATTTTTCAGATTGGCTTAAAAAGGAAGATCGTCTGCTACACCTTGTTGACTATCCGGATCTGGTGAAAACGAAGGAGGGGTGTCATACGATTGGCTATTCCCCATACTCAGTTGCTCTATTCTCCAGGCATCCAAGTTGGTGATGTAGTTGGTTTGTCCATTTTTCTCCCAACGAGAGCCCTTGATGTTAAAATGAACCTTAACGGTATCTCCAATGTTGAAACGATCGAGTATAGAGGTTCTGTCTTGTACCGTTTGAAACTTTACAAAATTGGTTATGGTGCGTCCGTTGATGTCTTCGTTGGTTTCTACTACAAACTCTCTTGTTTTGAACGTTGCACTGCGTTGAATGGTATCAAACTTGGCAACCATTTTTCCTGTTAAATCAAATGACATAATTAAAATCAGTTTCGGCGAAGTTATCAATAAAAAGTTTTAATTTTCGAAATACCCCTGGTTATGATTCGTCTTCTCTCCATTCCCATTTTTTGCTTTTTTTCAGCAGCTTTATTTGCGCAGACGAAGTCGACAGATTTTGCCTCCAAAAGTTATAGTGTAAACGCAGAAGGCGGAATAGATTCTGTCTTCTACCGCATGCTTTCCCCTTACCGGGATAGCATAGATAAAACCATGAATGAAGTTTTGGTTAGTGCATCGGGTGAGTTTCTTAAAGCAACACCAAGCAGCTCCCTAGGTAATTTGCTGGCGGATGCCTATTTATGGGCTGCTCGTGCAAAATTCAATCCCAAAGCCGATGTTGCTTTTATGAATCACGGAGGTGTACGTATTAATCGGATAGCGAAAGGCGAGGTTACGCGTAGAACTGTTTTTGAAGTGATGCCATTCGACAATGTATTGGTGGTTGCAGAAATCAAAGGCGCCCTTTTGCAAGAGTATTTGAATCGAATTGCTGCAGATGGTGGTGGTGGAGGCGTAGCAGGTGTGCAGTTTAAGATTGTTGATAAAATGGCCACTGAAGTATTGATTGGAGGAAAATCATTGGATCTTGCAAAAACGTATTTGATGGTCAATTCCGATTATACCATCGACAGCGGCAGCGGGATTGCTTCATTCAAAACTTTGCCGCAGCAACGAACAGGGTATTTGCAGCGAGATGCTATAATCGACTACCTTAAATACATTGCATCAAAAGGGAAGTCCGTTTTTCCCGAAAACTCAAATCGCATCAGTAAATGAACAGAAGAATATTTATTAAGCAATCGGGCTTAGTCTTTGCAGGTTCAGCATTGAAATACAAGGGGTTGGCTATTGAAAAGTCGAACCGATTGACCATTTTGCATACCAACGATGTGCATAGTCGCTTAGACCCATTTCCGATGGACGGGTCCATCAATGCAGGAAAAGGTGGAATTGCTGCACGTGCAGCGTTGATAAAAAAAATCCGTGAGGAAGAAGATCATGTATTGTTGTTGGATGCCGGAGATATATTTCAGGGCACTCCCTATTTTAATGTGTTTAAAGGTGAACCAGAAATGAAAGCCATGAACATGATGGGGTATGATGCAGCCATCATGGGCAATCATGATTTTGATGCTGGAATGGAAGTTTTTGCTCATCAATTGAAAACACAAGGTCGCTTTGATATTCTCATGTGTAATTATGGATTTGCGAATACGCCTATGGAGTATGTATACAAGCCATATAAAATATTTCAGAAAGGCGAATTGCGTATTGGCGTAACGGGCGTAGGCATTGAACTTGAAGGATTGGTTCCGGAAGCTTTGTATGGAAAAACAATATATCAGGATCCAATCGTATCTGCGAATCGAGTTGCATCGCAGTTGAAAAAAGAAGGATGTGATTTAATTATTTGCCTTTCTCACTTGGGAGATCGATACAGCGATTGGAAAATAAGCGATGAAATTTTTGCAAAATCTTCAGAACATGTCGACCTGATAATTGGAGGTCATACACATCGGTTTTTTGATAAACCTAGGGAATATACAAATAATCTGGGTAAAAAAGTTATTGTAAATCAAGTAGGTTGGGGTGGCCTGCAATTGGGTAGACTGGACTTCAGTTTTTTAGGCGGGCAGGCGAAAAAATTAGATAAAAATCAAAGCATTTTGGTGGAGTAAGATTCCGAAGAATAAAAAATTTTTTTATTTCAAAACTGAATTTATATTCGCCGTCCAACACCACTCAAAGTTGATTTTTTTTTGTGAGCAAAGAAGTGTAGTTTGAGCGGGATTGAATAGACCCTAATAATCACAGCATATCAAACGGTCTGACAGCAGAATAGAGAATTGAATAGGTGAGCTGATCAGGATGAGCTAAGGTTAGAGAAGGTCCTTAATTGACAAACCAAAAAAAACAAAACTGCTTTAGGACTAATGGAAAAACCGTTTGATAAAGTTTGGGCAAATTGTTTAACGATCATCAAAGACATCGTTGAATGGCAACATTTCAAAACTTGGTTTGAGCCTATCAAGCCTGTTGCCATCAAAGAAAATGTTTTAACGATACAAGTCCCTAGTCAATTTTTTTACGAATACATTGAGGAACATTACATCAATCTTCTTGCCAAAACTTTAAAAAGAGAATTGGGTAAGGAAGCAAGATTGGAATACCGCATCATGGTTGACAGTGGAAATGCGAAGTCAAAGCCTCTTACCATGGATGTGAGTGGTCAATCTTTCAAGAGCTATTCTAATAATGAAATGGATTTTCCGCTGGTGATTAATAATCACGTAAAAAATCCTTTTGTTATTCCCGGGTTGAAAAAAATGCAAATTGATTCTCAGCTCAACCCCATATATACATTTGAGGCTTTTGTAGAGGGAGATTGCAACCGGGTTGCCAGAAGGGCCGGGAAAACAGTGGCTGAAAAACCTGGAGCTACATCTTTCAACCCCTTGGTTATTTATGGAGGAGTAGGCTTGGGCAAGACGCATTTGATCCAAGCAATTGGAAATGAAGTAAAAAGACTACATCCCAACAAGGTGGTTTTGTACGTGAGCTCTGAAAAATTCATCAATCAGTTTCAGGATCATAGTCGGAATAATGCAATCAATGATTTCATTCATTTCTATCAGCTAATCGATGTTTTGATTCTTGATGATGTTCAGTTCTTCAATAGGGCTGAAAAAACCCAGGATGCTTTTTTTGCTATTTTTAATCATTTGCATCAGTCTGGCAAGCAGCTCATTTTAAGTTCAGATAAACCGCCAAAAGATCTAGAGGGTTTACAGGAAAGATTGTTAAGCCGGTTCCGCTGGGGACTCAGCGCAGATCTTCAGGTTCCTGATTATGAATCTCGAATAGAGATTCTTGAGAAGAAAATGAAGAACAACGGTTTGGATCTTCCAAAAGACGTTGTCAAATACATAGCTTATAATATTCAGAATAACGTGAGAGAGCTGGAAGGGGCATTGATTTCATTGTTAGCTCAATCTTCTTTGAATAAGCGCGAAATCGATTTGGATCTGGCTAAAAAAGTGTTGAGAAATTTCATCAAGACTTCTTCCAAGGAAATTACGATCGATACCATTCAAAAAATGGTATGTGAGTTTTTTGATCTTCCTTACGATAGGCTACTCCAAAAAACGAGAAAGAGAGAAATTGTGCAGGCTCGTCAAATTACCATGTACCTCGCAAAAATATTCACCAAGAATTCATTGAAAACCATTGGTGAACATTTCGGAGGACGAGATCATACTACAGTTATCCATTCGTGCCAGACTGTAAAAGACCTCATGGATACCGACAATATGTTCCGCGAAAGCGTGATGGAGTTGCAGCAGAAAGTACAGCTTGCTGCCATGTAATCTTTTCAATTCATTCTGCATAAAACTTTGGGGATTGCGGACTCTTTAGTAATTTCGCCCTCCCTGAAATTTATATTTCAGACGGTGGGGTGGATGAGTGGCTGAAATCAGTAGTTTGCTAAACTGCCGTACGGGTAATTCTGTACCGCGGGTTCGAATCCCGCCCCCACCGCATCTAAAAAACGTCCTTTCGGGGCGTAGCGTAGCCCGGTTATCGCGCCTGGTTTGGGACCAGGAGGTCGCAAGTTCGAATCTTGCCGCCCCGACAAAAAAGCTGGTACTTTGTACTGGCTTTTTTTAATGGTTGTGGGTTTGGGGTTGTAAGTTTTGGGTTGATGCTTTAATTACCATGTTTGCTCATTCATTTGTACATTCAATGAAAATTTTGATTATGGTCAAGTCCACCCTACGTAGATTTTTGGGATTGATTTTTATTGCTATCCTTTCAGCCTGTGGCAGTGAAGATCAAAAATCCTTGGTTGATGCAAGTAAATCCGAAACCAATTTGCCTGCTGCACAATTGCCTTCTGCAGATCCAACAACCAATGCAGCAGTAGCTGTTGCGCCGCCCGTTGAGCAAATGCCAAGCGGAGCATCGCCACAGCTCAATCCTGCCCACGGTCAGCCGGGTCATCGTTGCGACTTAGCCGTTGGCGCTGCTCTTCCTGGTGCTGCACCTGCCACAGCACCTCCTGTTGCCGCTGCACCGGCTTCCAACTCAACTGCAAACAACTCATCCAGTGCACCCAAGCTAAATCTACCGGGTGTTGGTGCTGGAGGAAGTTCTGCATCCCCGCAACTCAATCCTGCGCACGGTCAGCCTGGTCACCGTTGTGATTTAGAAGTAGGAGCTCCTTTACCTGGATCCACAGCCCAACCTGCTCAATCTCCCATAACAACAAACAATCGTTTAGCAAATAACCCTGCTCCCGCATTGAACCTACCTACCAGCAATGCCGCAATCAAACTTAATCCTGCACATGGACAACCGGGTCACCGCTGTGATCTTGCTGTAGGAGCTCCCTTAAAATAAAACCAGATTTATGCTCAAATTTTCTGCTTGTTGTTTATCTGCATGCCTACTGATCTCGATTTCATTTGCTCAGGAGAAACTCGATTTAGACATGATCTCCAAGATTAGGGAGGAAGGATTGATTAAATCCAAAGTGATGGATATTGCCTTGCACCTGACCGATCTCAATGGCAACCGCCTTACCAATTCACCAGGATATCAACGCGCAGCAAACTATGCAAAGGATGCGCTAACATCCTATGGATTGAAAAATGCTCAATTGGATGCATGGGGAGAATTTGGCAAAGGATGGGAGTTGGAGAAAATGTATTTCGCCATGACAGCACCTTATTATAAACCCATCATGGCCTATCCCAAAACCTGGACATCCGGCACAAACGGCCTCAAGCAAGCTGAAATTTTAGTAATTAACTTGAAAGATTCTGCTACGCTTGCTGGATACAAAGGCAAACTCAAAAATAAAATCTTGCTTCCCGATATGTCGTATACCTATCTGCACAGTTTCAAAGCAGATGCTGAACGGTATTCTGATGAAGACCTAAAAAAAATGGCAGATGCGGTTGCTGGAGGTGGTCAAAACCGACAAGTGGATACAGCGCAAATGCGCAGAATGCGTGAACAGATGCAGAGAAATATGGTGCCTCAACGTCTTTTGAATACGTTGAAAACCATGGCAAAGGAAGAAGGTGCCGTGGCCATCTTGAGTTCTTCCTTGCGCAACCACGATGGAACGATTTTTGCTCAAGGCGGTGGTGCGTACAAAGGAAGTGATCCCGAGAATTTTTTAGATATGGTAGTGGGTGTTGAAGACTACAATACCATGCTCCGCATTGCAAGCTCTGGAACAACGGTGAAGATAGACACAGAAGTAAAATCGAAATTTTACAATCAAGATCTTCAAGGCTATAATGTAGTTGCTGAAATCCCCGGAACCGATCCTAAATTAAAAGACGAGATTGTTATGTTAGGTGCTCACTTGGATTCTTGGCAAACTGGAACGGGGGCAACCGATAATGCTGCTGGATCTGCTGTTATGATGGAAGCGGTTCGAATTTTAAAAGCCTTAGGAGTTCAACCCAAGCGCACCATTCGTATTGCACTTTGGAGTGGTGAAGAACAGGGATTGCTTGGTTCTCGTGGGTATGTGAAAAAAACATTTGGTGGGAGAGCAGCTGCAGATCAATTGCCTGCGTATGAAAAGTTTTCTGGATATTTCAATATCGATAATGGAACAGGAAAAATCAGAGGGATCTATTTACAAGGAAACGAAGCTTGCAGGCCTATTTTCACTCAATGGTTAGAACCCTTTAAAGATTTGGGTGCAACTACGGTAACCATCAACAATACAGGAGGAACGGATCATCAGGCATTCGATGGTATTGGCCTTCCCGGATTTCAATTCATTCAAGATGAAATTGAATACGATACCCGAACTCACCATAGTAATATGGATGTGTATGATCATTTGGTAGAAGCAGATTTAAAACAGATCGCAACTATTGTAGCTGCGTTTGTATACAATACTGCGCAGAGAGATGAGAAGCTGCCGAGGAAGGGAAAGTAGAGGGCGAGGGAATAGGGAATAGGGAATAGGGAAAAGGGAATAGGGAAAAGGGAAAAGGGACGAGGAATCACCACCCCGCCAACCTTCGGTTGGCACCCCTCCTTGAAGGAGGGGAGTTCTCAGAATTACTCATAACTCCTAACCCACAACTCAAAACCCACAACCCACAACTCAAAACCCACAACCCACAACTCCTAACCCACAACCCACAACTCCTAACCCACAACCCACAACTCCTAACCCACAACCCACAACCCACAACTCAAAACTCATAACCCAAAACACACAACTCAAAACTCATAACCCAAAACCCAAAATAAAATTCCCCTCCTCCAAGGAGGGGTGCCTCGCGAAGCGAGGCGGGGTGGTGATTTCCCCCAAAACCCAAAACCCAAAACTCAAAACCCAAAACTCAAAACCATTTTATGAAATACTTTTCAATTCTATGTTTAGTAGGTATTCTGCTCATCGGATGTAAGCAAAATGAAAATGTTGCATCCGATTATTTTGCTCAGCAGGACTCGGGTATGCAAACGGGAAATGTAAAGGTGATTGAGATTGAAAGTTTTGGAAAGAAATTTAAGATTTGGACCAAACGATTTGGGAATAATCCCAAAACAAAAATTCTTTTGCTCAACGGTGGTCCGGGTGGAACACACGAATACTTTGAATGCTTTGAAA
>JAULVY010000193.1:0-2131 GCA_032110825.1 Chitinophagaceae bacterium
GGATGTACGTTTTTTTTATGCAGCCAAAGCACTTACCAATCAACAAGTATTACGTTATGTTAATTTCCTGGGTTGCTCTGTAGATTGCAGTTCCGTTAACGAAATTAAAGTAGCCCTAAAGGCCGGTTTCTCTAGCGATAAAATATTGTATACCTCAAACAGTATTCATTTTACAGAAATTGAAGAAGCTGTTTCATTGGGGGCTTTTGTGAATGTAGACAGTTTGTCTGCCCTTGAAAAATTTGGGAAGCGATTCGGTGGTTCATATCCGGTGGGGATTCGACTTCGCCCCAATATCATGGCTGGTGGTAATCTTAAAATTTCGACGGGTCATGCGGCCAGTAAATTTGGTATACCGGTTGAGCAGTTGGAGCAAGTGCATGCTATTGTATCGGCCTATAAAATTCAAGTTCATACTTTACATATACACACGGGAAGTGAAATAAAAGATGCGGACATCTTTGTACAGGGAGTTCATCTTTTATTGGACATCGTCACTGATTTTCCGGATGTTCGTGTCATTGATCTAGGTGGTGGATTTAAAGTGCCTTATCATCCAGGTGAAAAGGGAACCGATATTCATGCAGTCGGCAATGCGGTTGCAGAACTTTTCTCTGCCTATCAGCAAAAAACAGGACGATCGCTACAAGTATGGTTTGAGCCTGGAAAATACATGGTTTGTGAAGCAGGTTATTTACTTACTACGGTGAATGTGATCAAGGAAAATGAAACGTTGATATTTGCCGGAGTAGATACTGGATTGAATCAATTGATACGCCCCATGTTTTACGAGGCATATCATCATATTGAAAACTTGACCAATCCTTCAGCCCCTGTTAAAACCTATCAAGTTGTTGGAAATATTTGCGAGACGGATACGTTGGGTGCTGATCGTGAGCTGCCAGCTGTTCGTGAGGGAGATTTATTGTCTATTCAAAATGCAGGGGCCTATGGTTTTGAAATGGCCTCCCAATATAATGCGAGGTATAGACCTGCAGAGGTGTTTTATAAAGAGGGCAAGTTGCTCTTGATTCGCCGGCGAGAAACATTAGAGGATTTATTACGAACACAGGACGATTTATCTGAATAGTATGGAAGCTTTTTTTAAATTAATTCGTAATCCTTTTTTATTTCGGTTCTTCCTATTAACCCGATTACCCGCTGCATTTTTCGCAGGCCTACGTTTGGAACTGATTACTCCTGCTCGTACAGTTGTAAAACTGCGATACCAGTTCTTGACAAAAAATCCTTTTCGTTCCACCTATTTTGCTTGCCTAGGGATGGCTGCAGAAATGAGTACGGGCCTATTGGCTATGGCTCATTTGTATCAACGCAAACCTGCAATTTCCATGTTAGTAATTCGAATCGAGAGTCAATTTTTCAAAAAGGCAATAGGTGTAACCCGTTTCACCTGTGAGCAAGGAATAGAATTGCAGGAGGCCATACAAAAAGCATACGAAACAGGTGAATCAGTTGAACTTCCCGTGGTTTCATCGGGGTATAACGAACAAGGTATTGAGGTGGCTCGTTTTTTGATCACCTGGTCCCTTAAGAGAAAAGACTAAATTACCAGCCATATTAGTTGTGTATGAAAATCTCCTTTCATGGTGCGGCAAGAACCGTAACTGGGTCAAAGCATTTGCTTGAACTTTCATCTGGAAAAAAAATCTTACTGGATTGTGGTCTTTTTCAGGGAATGGGGAAAGAAACGAATGCGCTCAATCGTCATTTTGGTTTTGATCCATCGACTATTGATGTAATGGTTCTTAGTCATGCACATATTGATCATGCCGGCTTAATCCCAAAGCTGGTGGAGGAGGGTTTTCAGGGAAAAATTTGGTGCACACCTGCTACAAAAGAACTAGCGATGGTACTGCTGGAGGATTCAGCACAAATTCAGGAGGATGATATTCGGTACGTTAATAAAAGAAGAAAGCAGCAAAATCAACCCTTGCTGTTTCCGCTCTACACCAAAGAGCAAGCACAAGCTTCATTTAGTTGTTTTGAGGCAGTCGAATATGGCAGTTGGACTTCCATTATCGAAGGGGTGGAGCTGCAATTCACCGACGCTGGCCACATTATTGGCAGTGCCGCAGTCCACTTAAAGATCCACGAGAAAGGGGAAACCCGG